>NZ_JBIWOW010000012.1:0-262575 GCF_044767945.1 Kitasatospora sp. NPDC101183
TACCAGATGTTTTCCGCTCCGTTTTCCGGGGCTTCGTCATCCAACTCGCTGGTGTCTTCCGGGGCTTGACGCCCTGTCCGACGTTTCAAACTCTAACCGATCCCCGCTCCGAAAAGCGAATCCGGCCGCAATCCGATAAAACGAGCACGCCGAATAAGCACCAGGCCGAGACGCGAAATAGCGAAACGACCGGCACGAACCGGAAGGGTGTTTCAAGGGATTGGCCGCCCCGGGACCGTCCGCGCAGATGCGTGTCCGGTGCTCCCAGCCGAGCGACTAGAGAACACTACGCCTCTCCGGCGCTCCGGGCAAATCGGTTCCGGAGACGGTCCGGGTGCAGAGCGGGCGGCCGGCCTTCACGTACTCGCCGTTGGGGTGATCGTTGCCGGTGACCCAGTGGCGGGCGGCGGCCTCGTCGCGGCCGCCGTCGCGGTGGCGGGCCAGCAGGCGGTCCTCGCGGACGGTGTCGTCGGCGTGGACGTACCAGAGCTCGCGCAGGAGGCGGCGCGCGTCCGGCCAGGGGGTGTCGGTGGAGGCGAGGTAGTTGCCCTCGATGATGACGAGGCGGGTCCACGGGTGGACGACGTGGCGGGCGGCGACCGGTTCGTCCAGGGTGCGGTCGAAGTCGGGGACGTAGATGTCCTGGAAGCGGTCGGCGGCGATGCGGTGCAGCAGGGCGACGTAGCCGTGGGCGTCGAAGGTGGCGGGGGCGCCCTTGCGGTGGGTGAGGCCGAGGCGGTCCAGCTGGGCGGAGGAGAGGTGGAAGCCGTCGAGCGGGACGTAGGCGGCGGTGCCGGGGCCCTCGGCGCGGTCGACCTCGGCGACGAGGCGGCGGGCGAGGGTGGACTTGCCGGCGCCGGGCGGGCCGGCGAGTCCGAGGATCGTGCGGGCGGTGCTGCCCGGGCCGCGGAGGAGGCCGAGGGCGAGGGCGGTGGGGTGGGGCTCGTTCATGGCCGCACCCTAGATCTCCCGGCGCGGGGCGAGGGCCGGGACGTCGAGGGTGAGCGTGCCCGCGTCGGCGTCGAGCAGGGCGGGGACGCCGAGCGGGACGGTGAGGGTGGACGGGCAGTGGCCGAAGCCCAGTTCCCAGAGCACGGGTATGCCGAGCGGTCCGAGGCGGTCGAGCATCACCGCGCGGACGCGCTCGGGCCGTCCGCAGCCCTCCCAGGAGCCGAGGGCGATCCCGGCGACGCCGTCCAGGGCGCCGGAGCGCAGGAACTGGGTGAGCAGGCGGTCGAGTTGGTACGGGTGCTCGTTGACGTCCTCGAGGACGAGGATGCTTCCGGCGTACGAGGGCCGGGCGGCGGGGGTTCCGCGTTCGGAGGCGAGGACGTGGAGGCAGCCGCCGGCGGTGACGCCGTGGGCCCGGCCGCCGACGAGGGCCTCGGCGGCGGGCGAGGTGAGGGCGGTGGTGGCGGCCGGGTCGAAGAGGGTGCGGCGCAGGTGGTCGGCGGTGGGGCCGTCCCCGACGAAGCAGCCGGCGGCGGCCATCGGCCCGTACAGGGTGGCGAGGCCGAGGTGCCGGGCGAAGGCCTCGTGGAGGGAGGAGACGTCGCTGAACCCGATGAACGCCTTGGGGGCGGCACCGGCCATGGCCGTCCAGTCGAGCAGGTCGACCATGCGGTGGACGCCGTAGCCGCCGCGGGCGCAGATGACGGCGTCGACGTCGGGGTCGAGCCAGGCGCTCTGGAGGTCGCCGGCGCGGTCGGCGTCGGTGCCGGCGAGGTAGCCGAGGTCGGGGTGGGTGTCGAGGACGTGCGGGGCGACGGTGACGCGCAGGCCCCAGGAGCGCAGGATCGCGCAGCCCGCGGTGAGGCGGTCGGGGTCGATCGGGCCGCTGGGGGCGATGACGACGACGTGGTCGCCGGGGCCCAGGCGGGGCGGCCTGGTCAGCCCCTGGCCGGGGGTGGTCGGGTGCTGGGCCATGGCGCCGGTCCGCCTTTCGGGCAGTTCGAGCGTGTCGGACGGGGGGGTTACGGGTGTGCGGGCGGCCCCGATCGGGCCGGGGCCGCCCAGTGACGATATGCCCCCTCCCCCGCCGACCGATGTGCCGACCGGTGGGTGGTGCGGTGCGCGATGCGGTGGGCGATGCGCTCAGGGCCCCTTCAGATCACCGCGCCCATCACCTCCCGGACCTCCGCGAGGGTGGCGTCGGCGACGGCCCCGGCCCGCTCGGCGCCGTCGCGCAGGACCTGGCGCAGGTGGGCCCGGTCGGCGGCGAGTTCGGCGCGGCGGGCGCGCAGCGGGCGGAGGAACTCGTTGACGGCCTCGGTGGTGGTGCGCTTGAGCGCGGCGGCGCCGCCGTCGCCGAGCTCCTCGGCCACGGCCTCGGGGTCACGGCCCTGGCAGAGCGCGGTGAGCAGGACGAGGCTGGAGACCTCGGGGCGGCCGGCGGGGTCGTAGGTGATGCGGCGGTCGGCGTCGGTCCTGGCACCGCGGATCAGGCGGGCGGTCTCGTCCTCACCGGCGCCGAGGGAGATGGCGTTGCCGCGGCTCTTGCTCATCTTTCCGCCGTCGGTGCCGAGCAGCATGGGGGCCTCGGAGAGCAGGGGCCTCGGGGCGGGGAAGACGCCGCTGCCGTCGGCGTGCGGGTAGCGCTCGTTGAAGCGGCGGGCGACGGTGCGGGCGACTTCGAGGTGGGGCACCTGGTCCTGGCCGACGGGGACGAGGGTGGCCTTGCAGGAGAGCAGGTCGGCGGCCTGGTGGACGGGGTAGGTGAACATCAGTCCGCTGACGCTGGACTGGCGGGAGTGGGCGATCTCGTCCTTGACGGTGGGGTTGCGGCTGAGTTCGGCGACGCTGACCAGGCTGAGGAAGGGGAGCATCAGCTGGTTGAGGGCGGGGACGGCGCTGTGGGCGAAGATCGTGGTCCGCTCGGGGTCGAGGCCGGCGGCGAGGTAGTCGAGGACGAGGTTCTCGGTGTGCTCGGCGAGCCGGTCGGCGACGTCGCGGTCGGTGATCACCTGGTAGTCGGCGACCAGGACGAACATCTCGACGCCCCGCTCCTGGAGGCGGACCCGGTTGTGCAGGGTGCCGAAGTAGTGGCCGAGGTGGAGCGGGCCGGTGGGGCGGTCCCCGGTGAGGACGCGCTCGGCGGTGAGGTCCTCGGGTTCGGCGAAGGCGGCAGGGGCAGGAGCAGGGGCGGTCTGGACGGTCCGGACGGTCTGAGTGCTCATCGGGTCTTCTCCTCGGTGCCGGGTGGCTGCGGTGGTGTGCGGCCGTCCGGGGCGAGGGGCCCGTCCTGCGGTGGAAACGCGACAGGGCCGTCCATCCCGGACGGCCCTGTGGTCAGGCGAGTGGGGTGGCCGTCCTAGGACGGCCACCAGCACAGGTCTGAAAAGCGGTTCATGCGGCCAATCGTACGTCAGTCCTCGACGACGAGGGCGGGAGTGTCCTTGCGCAGCGTCTCGCCGCGGAAGAACTCCGGCCGGATCACGCCGTACGCGGTCATCAGGGCCGCACCGAGCAGCAGGATGCCGACGCCGATGACGAAGACCGAGCCGATGCCGAACACGGAGCCGCTGCCGTAGTCGGGCGCCCAGGCGTCGGTGAGGGTCTGGAGGAAGACGGCGCTCAGCAGCAGTCCGCCGACCAGCGGGGCGACGCCCTTGAGGAGGAGGTCGCGCAGGCCGGTGCGCAGCGTGCGGCGGAAGTACCAGACGCAGGCGAAGGCGGTCAGGGCGTAGTAGAAGCAGATCATCAGACCGAGCGCCAGGATGGTGTCCTGGACGACGTTCTCGCTGATCAGGCTCATGCCGACGTAGAAGGCGGCGGTCGCGATGCCGGCCGCCACGGTGGCGTAGCCGGGGGTGCGGAAGCGCGGGTGGACGGCGCCGAAGCGCGGCGGCACGGCGCGGTAGGCGCTCATCGCGAGCAGGGTGCGGGCCACCGGGATGAAGGTGGTCTGCAGGCTGGCGGCGGCGCTGGCGACGACGGCCAGGAAGAGCAGGATGCTCCACGGCGAGCCGAGCACCGGGCGGGCGAGCGCGGAGAAGACGTTGTCGGCGGTGGCCGGGTTGCCCAGGCCGGTGCCGGTGGTGCCGACGCCCGCGAACATCTGGGAGGCGATCGCGACCAGCAGGTACGAGCCGACCAGGGTGACCATGGAGATCATCGCGGCGCGGCCGGGTGTCTTGGCGCTGCCGAGGGTCTCCTCGTTCATGGTGAGGCAGGTGTCCCAGCCCCAGTACATGAAGATCGACAGCGACAGACCGGCGGTGAACGCGCTGAAGGAGCCGACCTCCAACGGGTTGAGCCAGGAGAAGGAGAAGCCGATCGAGCCCGGCAGGTCCCCCGCGACGGCCTTGCCGACGGCGATGCCCGAGAACAGCAGCAGCACGGCCAACTGGAGGCCGACCAGGCCGTACTGGAACCACTTGGTGGCCGTCATCCCCCGGTAGCTCATCGCCGTGGCGCCCGCGATCAGCAGGACGACGGTGAGCAGGTGGACGGCCTTGTTCTGGTCGAGCTCGGTGACCCAGCCGCTGCCGGTCATCTCACCGAGCATCAGGTAGAGGAAGTCCGTCGCCACGCCGGCCAGGTTGGACAGCACGATGATGGTCGCGACGGTCAGGCCCCAGCCGGCCATCCAGCCGACCCTCGGGCCGAAGGCGCGGACCGCCCAGGTGAAGGAGGTCCCGCAGTCCGGGAAGTCCTTGTTCAGCTCCTTGTACGCGAACGCCACGAGCAGCATCGGCAGGAATCCCGCCAGGAAGACCGCGGGCATCTGCACGCCGACCGCGGTGACCGTCGGGCCCAGCGTCGCGGTCAGGCAGTAGACCGGGGCGACCGTCGAGACGCCCAGCACCACGCTGCTCAGCAGGCCCACGGAGTTGCCCCGTAGACCCTTGTCCCCCGCTCCCCCAGCCGTCCCCTGTTCGGGGACTCCACCACTGGTGCCACTGACCGGGGCACCCTGCGGAGCGGCGGGCGCCGTTGCCCGACCGCTGCTTGTGTGCTCTGAGAGCTGCTGATCAAACACCAGCGCACTCTAGTGCGGGCCCGAAAGGTTGAATAGCCCAACTCTTGGTGATTTTTTGCACTTGGGGAAGGTTTGGCATTGCTCGGTCTTGACCTCAACATGAACGGCGACGCGTCACCCGGACACCTTGGGCAGTCGGACCGACACGCGCCGTAGGGGGCGGGCAAGAGTCGGGTAAGCGGCCGGGTTCGGCGCTTGGCCCTGGTGGCGCGGTGCGGGAGGATCGTCGCACCGTTCCCCGAAGGGCCCGCCGATGACCTCGTTCCGTCCCACGACCGATCCGTCCACGCCCGGTGAGCCGGCCTCCGGGGCCGCCTCCTCGCCGCAGCCTCCGCCGTCGGCCTCCTCGTCTGCTTCACACTCCGCACGCTGTTCGATCGCGACGACGGCCGACGGGACGCCGCTGCGCGACTCGGTGCCGCAGCCGCGCGGGCGGTGGGACGCGGAGGTGGCGGAGGTGCTGGGCGCCGTCGCACAGGCGGCCCCGGAGAGCGGCCTGATACCGGCGCCGCGTCCGGTGCGCGAACAGCCGCGCGGATTCGTGGCGTTGCGGCCCTCGCCCTCGCGGCGGCTGCGCAGGATGCACCCTCCGACGGCGCCGGCGGCGATCGCACCGACCGGGCAGGGGGCGGCCGAACGGGAGACGGCCGTGCCCGGCCCGGTGGACGCGACCGGTGCTGCGGGTGGGATCGGGGCGACGGAAGCCGGCCCCGGGCAGGGCGACGCGCAGTTGGGCGTGCTGATCGGCGGCGGGCGCGGCCCGGCCGAGGCCGTGGGGCGCCCGGAGGAGCGGGCGCCCGTCCGGGTGCCGGCCCGGCCGCTGCGGATCGGGCGCGGCACCAGCCTGATCGTCCTGCCGACCTGGCGGCCGGCGATCGCGGTGTCGGTGCCGACCGAGCACCTGCTGTCCGCCACCGGGCTCGGCTTCGAGCAGCTGGCGGGCGCCCGGCTGACGGCGCTGATGAACCCGGCGGCGCTGCACGACCGGGAGTTGGAGCTGCACGGCTGGGAGTGCGTCCCGCCCGTACGGGCGCGGCGCGGCGGGCGGGTGTGAGCGCCGTCCGTCAACGGCCGTTGGGGACGTAGCCGAGGTCGACGGGCGTCGGTGCGCGCCCGTCGACGGCCCAGCCCGTGCGGACGGGCGCCAGCAGCTCCGGGAGCCGGGGCGGCCAGAGGGCGTCCGCCCTGTCGTCGGCGAGTTCGGCCTCCGTCCACCAGCGCCAGTCGAGGATGCGGTCGACGGCGTGCACGGCGCTGACGTCGCCGACCGGGCCGCGGTGCGGGCCGGTGGTGAGGTAGACGTGCTCGTGCTGGCGCACCGGCGTGCCGTGCCAGGTGAAGTCGTGCTCCCAGGTGCAGAGCAGCGGGCCGGGTTCGAGGTCCGTCCAGCCGGTCTCCTCCCACAGCTCGCGGCGGGCGCCGTCCCTCGGGGTCTCCCCCGCCTCCAGGCCGCCGCCCGGCATCGTCCAGTGGACGCCGACCTCGTCGTTGTCCGAGCGGAGCAGGAAGACCGAGCCGTTCCCGTCCAGCACCACCGTGCGGGCGGCCTGCCGGGGGACGCGTCGGCGCGGACGCAGCAGATTTCGCATCGGGCCACTCTGGCACCGGGGTGTCGGCCCGTCGAGCGGATTCGGTTGCGGCGACGCACTCCTGGGCGCGCGCACGGCCTCGCGCACGCCCCGGAGCCGTACCCTGACCGCCATGCCTTCACCCGCGATCCTCTTCCCCGCCGATCCGCTCAACCCGCGCCGGCCCGATCCCCACTTCGCCTGGGAGGCCCGGCTGCTGAGGGACCTGGGCGGGGTGCACCACCTGGTCGACCACGACGCGCTGCTCACCGGGGACGCCGATGACGCCCGGGGGGCCGTGCGGCGGGTGCCGGAGGGCGTCGGCCCGCTCTGGTACCGGGGGTGGATGCTGCCCTCGGCCCGGTACGCGGGCTTCGCCGGCGCGCTGGCCGCGCGCGGCGGCAACCTGCTGACCAGCCCCGCCGGGTACGCGGCGGCGCACGAACTGCCGGGCTGGTACGGGGTGTTCGAGGGGGCGACGCCGCCGAGCGCCTGGATCCCGTCCGGGAACGACGGCGACGGCGCGGCGGCGCCCGGGCCGCGGGAGCTGGAGGCGGCGGTGGCGCGGCTGGGCGGGAGCGGGCCGGCGATCGTCAAGGACTACGTGAAGTCGCGCAAGCACGAGTGGCACGAGGCCTGCTACGTCCCGGAGTTGGCGGACCTGGCGGCGGTCGGCCGGGTGGTGGGGCGGTTCGTCGAACTGCAGGGCGAGTTCCTGGCCGGCGGGGTGGTGCTGCGGCGCTTCGAGGAGTTCGACCGCGCGGCGGTGAACGGCGGGGAGGTCGAGAAGCGGGCGGTGGAGGCGCGGGTGTGGTGGCTGGACGGGCGGCCGATCCTGGTCGGGCCGCACCCGGACGCGCCGCACCAGGTCGTCGAGCCGCAGCTCGCGGGCGTCTCCTCACTGGTGCGCACGCTCGGCTGCCGGTTCGTGACCACCGACCTGGCCCGGCTGGCGGACGGCTCCGGCTGGCGGGTGGTCGAGGTCGGGGACGGGCAGGTGAGCGACCTGCCGCGCGGGATCGACGCCTCCGGGCTGCTGACCTCGCTGATCGCCGCCTGAGGGCTCCGAACGCACGGACGGCCGACCGGGGTTCGCCCACCCGGTCGGCCGTCCGCCGTCGTCGAGCGCCGGACGGCCGCCGTCGTCGAGCGCTAGCCGGCCGCGACCGGCTCGGGCTCCGGGTGGCCCTCCGCGACGAAGGCCTGCCAGAGCCGGGCGTACGCCCCGCCCAGGGCGAGCAGTTCGGTGTGGGTGCCGTCCTCGACCACCCGGCCGTGGTCCAGCACGACCACCCGGTCCGCGCGTTCGGCCGTGGTCAGGCGGTGGGCGATGACCAGGGTGGTCCGCCCGCCGCTGAGCCGGTCCGCGGCCCGGTTGACCGCCGCCTCGGTGGCCAGGTCCAGCGCCGCGGTGGCCTCGTCGAGCAACAGGACGTCCGGGTCGACGAGTTCGGCCCGGGCCAGCGCGATCAGCTGGCGCTGACCGGCGGAGAGGTTCCGCCCGCGGCCCGTCACCTCGTGGTCGTAGCCGTCCTGCAGCCGCAGGATCATCTCGTGCGCGCCGACCGCCCGGGCCGCCGCCTCCACCTCGGCGGGCGAGGCGGAGGGGCGACCGTACGCGATGGCCTCGCGGACGGTGCCCGCGAACAGGTACGCCTCCTGCGGCACCACGCCGAGGCGGTGGCGGTACTGCGCGAGGTCGTAGCGGGTGAGGTCGACCCCGTCGACCCGGACGGTGCCGGACGTCGCGTCGTAGAACCGGGCGACCAGCTTGACCAGCGTCGACTTGCCCGCGCCGGTCTCGCCGACCAGGGCCACCGTCTGACCGGCGGGGACGTGCAGGTTCACGTCCGTCAGCACGTCCGGGGCGCCGTCCGCCCCGCCGTTGTAGGCGAAGCCGACGCCCTCGAAGGAGATCTCGCCGCGCAGCCGCCCGGTGACCGCCACCGGGTCGGCCGCCGCGGCGGTGCTGGTCGGGGTGCGCAGCAGCTCCCTGATGCGGCCGAGGCCGACGGAGGCCTGCTGGTAGCCGTCGAAGACCTGGGAGAGCTGGTTGACGGGGGCGAAGAACAGGTCGATGTACAGCAGGTACGCGACCAGCGCGCCGACCGTCAGCGTCCCGTCGTCCACCCGGGAGGCGCCCACGATCAGCACCAGCGCGGCGGCCACGCTGGAGAGGAACTGGACGAACGGGAAGTAGAGCGAGATGTAGAGCTGCGCGCGGACGCGGGCGTCGCGGTAGGCCATGCCCCGGGCGACGAAGCGGTCGGTGTTGGTGTCCAGGCGGCGGAAGGCCTGGACGATCCGCATGCCGGCCACGTTCTCCTGGAGGTCGGCGTTGACCGTGCTGATGAGGTCGCGCGAGAGCTCGTACTGCTCCTTGGACTTGCGGCGGAACACCAGGGTCGCGATCACCAGCAGCGGCAGCACCGCGAAGACCACCAGGGCCAGGCCCGCGTCGATGATCAGCAGGGCGGCGAAGATGCCGGCGAAGGTCAGCAGGCTGACGACGAAGGTGACCAGGCCGGTCTGGAGGAAGGAGGTCAGCGAGTCCAGGTCGGTGGTCATCCGGGTCATGATCCGGCCGGTCAGCTCGCGCTCGTAGTAGTCCAGGCCGAGGCGGTTGAGGTGGGCGAAGATCTTGAGCCGGAGCGAGTAGAGCACGCGCTCGCCGGTGCGTCCGCTGACCCGGTTCTCGGCGCCCTGCACCAGCCAGTCCAGCAGGACGACGGCGAGGGCGATGAGGGAGGCCACCACGACGCCCGACATCAGGGTCTTGCTGACGCCCTCGTCGATGCCGCTGCGGATCAGCACCGGCAGGACCAGGGCGGCGGCGGCGTCCAGGGCGACGAGGAGGAAGGCGAGGGCGAGCGGGCGCCGGAAGGGGCGCAGCAGGCGGCGGAGGGTGAAGTCCGGGTCGCCGGCCTCGGCCTCGGCGCGGGGGACGTCGGGGGTGTCGGCGGCGGGCGGGAGGGCGGCGACCTTGGCCAGCAGGTCGGGGTCGGCGGTGCGGGCGGCCTTGGTCAGGGCCGGGGTGGGGAGGTGGGGGACGGCCGGCGCGGGGGTGGCGGCCCGCTGGTCGTGGTCCTGCTCGGTTTGCTGCTCGGTTTGCTGCTCGGCCTGCTGCGGGGCGGCCGGTTCGACGGCCGTCGCGGATGCCGTCGCGGGGTCCTGCGCCGGGGTGCGGCCGGCTTCGGGGTCGGTGATCAGGGCCCGGTAGCGGGGACATCGGGCGTCGAGTTCCTCGTGGGTCCCGATGTCCAGCAGCCGGCCGTGGTCCAGGACGGCGATGCGGTCGGCGAGTTGGAGGGTCGAGCGGCGGTGGGCGATCAGCAGGGTGGTGCGGCCGGTCATCACGGAGCGCAGGGCGTCGTGGATCTCGGCCTCGATCTGCGGGTCCACGGCCGAGGTGGCGTCGTCCAGCAGCAGGATGCGGGGGTCGGTGAGGATCGCCCGGGCCAGGGCGATGCGCTGGCGCTGGCCGCCGGAGAGGGTCAGGCCCTGCTCGCCGACCTTGGTGTCGTAGCCGTCGGGCAGGGCGCGGATGAACTCGTCGGCCTGGGCGGCGCGGGCGGCGGCGAGGATCTGCTCCTCGGTGGCGTCCGGGCGGCCGTACGCGATGTTGGTGCTGACCGACTCCGAGAACAGGAAGCTCTCCTCGGGGACGATGCCGATCGCCGCGCGGACGGAGTCCAGGGTGAGGTCGCGCAGGTCGTGGCCGTAGAGGCGGACGGCGCCGGCCGCCGGGTCGTAGAAGCGGGGCACCAGGTGGGCGACCGTCGACTTGCCGGAGCCGGAGGCGCCGACCAGGGCGAGGGTCTCGCCGGGGGCCAGCGTGAGGTTGAGGCCGTGCAGGACGGGGTCGGGGTGCTCGGGGTCGTAGCGGAACTCGACCTGGTCGAACTCCAGGGCGACGCCGGGGGTGCGGGGGCCGACGGTGCCGGCCTCCTCCCCGGTCCCTTCGCCGGCCTCTGCTCCTCCGAGATCGAGGGTGAGCGCGTCGGGGCGCTCCTGGACGAGCGGGCGCTCGTCGATCAGCTCCAGGACGCGCTCGACGCCCGCCCGGGCCTGCTGGCCGACCGTGATGACCATCGTCAGCATCCGGACCGGGCCGGTCATCTGCGCGACGTAGGTGGAGAAGGCGACGAAGGTTCCGAGCGTGACCTGGCCGTCGACGGCCAGCCAGCCGCCGAAGAACAGCACCGCGACCTGGGCCAGCGCCGGGATCGCCTGCATCGCCGGGTTGTAGCGGGCGTTGAGGCGGATCGAGCGGAGCCGGGCGGAGAAGAGGTGCCGGGAGGCCGACTCCAGCTTGTCCTGCTCCTGCGCCTCCTGGCCGAAGCCCTTCACCACGCGGACGCCGCCTATCGCGCCGTCCACCACGCCCGCGACGGCGGCCGCCTCCTGCTGGGCGGCCCAGGTCGCGGGGAACAGGCGCTTGCGGCTCAGGACGGAGACCCACCAGAGCGCGGGGCCCATCACCAGGGCGACCAGGGTCAGCGGCGGGGAGAGCCAGAGCATGACGGCCAGCGACATGGCGAACATCAGCAGGTAGCCGGTCATCATCGGCACCATCGACAGCAGGCCGTTGATCAGCTGGAGGTCGGAGGTGGCGCGGCCGACGACCTGGCCGGTGTCCAGGCGGTCCTGGCGGTGGCCGTCGAGGCGACCGATCGACCGGAAGAGGTCGGCGCGCATATCGTGCTGGACGTCCAGGGCCAGCTGGCCGCCGTAGTAGCGGCGGACCTGGGTGCAGCCGAAGACCACGGCCGCCGCGAGCAGCAGCACCAGCGCCCACGGGGCCAGGGGGCGGCTGTGGGCGGTGATCACGTCGTCGATGATCAGCTTGGTGACCAGCGGCACGAGTGAGGTGACGGCCATGCCGAGCAGCGAGGCGCCGAAGGCGAGCAGCAGGCTGCGGCGGGAGCGCCAGCTGTAGCCGAGCAGGCGACGCAGCCAGCCGGCGGTGGCCGGCGGGGCATCGGTGGTGGGGGCGGCGGGGGCGGCGGTCTGCGGGGCCTCGGCCGGGCGGGCGTCAGCGGGCGGGCCCTCGGCGGCGGGGGCCTGCGGGGGTGCGGCGCCGGTGGGGGCCGGGCCGGGTGTCCGGGCCGGAGTGCCGCTCGGGGATTGCTGGGATTGCTCCACCGTAGATCCGTGAGTCTCGGGCATATTTAGGGATGCTAACCATTTCGTCGGGTGGCCGCCACGGCGTTTTCAGCCGGGCGAGCGCCGGGTCCAGCGGAGTGGCCAACAGCCTGCGGCCTGCCGTGATTCCCGTTCGAACCCCGGTTCGGCCGACCTGTCCGCCTCCTCCCTCCAGGGTCGCCGAAGGCCCGCCGGGCGCCCAGCGGCCGGGGTCGGACGGGCACCGGTCGTTGGGCCTAGGGCCGAGGGTGGGGGTGCGGACTCGGGCGCGGCTCGGGCCGGGGGGTCAGGAGTCGGGCTCGGTGATCGGGGCTGCGGCGGTCGGAACCGCTGCGGTCGGGGCTGCGGCCGCCGGGTCCGTCGAGTCGGTCGAGTCGGTCGAGTCGGTCGAGTCCGTCGAGCCTGCGGCGGCGGCGAAGGCGCCCAGGGTGAGGGTGCGCAGCAGGGCGGCCATGCCGTCGCGCTGGAGGCCGGTGCGCTCGCCGTGGCCCGGGTTCGAGCCGAGGCTGTGCGGGGTGGAGTTGATCAGGCCGAAGACGGCGTGGACGGTCGCCCGGGCCACCGGCTCGGCCTCGGGGGCGGCCAGCGGCGGGTACGCCTGGCGGACCACGTCCACCCACAGCTCGACGTAGCCGCGCTGGAGGCGGCGGACGGTGCGGCGGTCCTCGTCCTTGAGGTTCAGCAGTTCGCGGTCGTGCAGGGTGATCAGGTCGCGGTCGTCGAGGGCGAACTCGACGTGGCCGCCGATGAGCGCGTCCAGGGCCGCCGCCGGGCCGTCGCCGCCGCCCGCGCGGCGGCGCCCCTCCTCCAGCAGGCGCTCGCTGATGCCGACCAGGAGGTCGGCGAGCATCGCGTCCTTTCCGGCGAAGTGGCGGTAGAGCCCCGGGCCGCTGATGCCGACGGCCTTGCCGATCTCGTCCACGCCCACGCCGAGGAAGCCCCGGGCCGCGAACAGCCGGGCGGCCTCGCGGCGGATCTGGTCGCGGCGCGGGAGTGGGGAGGCTGCTGGGACGTTCGACATCCGACCATCGTAGACAGTGGGGTTATCGGCCGTTAACCTGGGCGAGCAAGTTAACGTTCATTAACGTAGGGATCACGGGCGCACCGTACCCGGCCGCCCACCTGGTGCCGAGGGCAAGGGAGCTCTTGGGAATGGTCATCTCCACCGCCGGCGCGCCGACCGGCGTCCAGTCCGGCCCGACGAC
The DNA here is from genome assembly GCF_044767945.1 of Kitasatospora sp. NPDC101183. Taxonomy (NCBI): domain Bacteria; kingdom Bacillati; phylum Actinomycetota; class Actinomycetes; order Kitasatosporales; family Streptomycetaceae; genus Kitasatospora; species Kitasatospora sp. NPDC101183. The sequence continues at coordinate 12,900 of NZ_JBIWOW010000012.1, forward strand.
CGGGGGCGCCGCCGCTCCGGCACCCCGGCTCGCCACCTCCGCCGACCCGGGCTCCGCCGCCTACCGGGCCAACGCCGAGGCGCACCGGGCGCTGGTCGCCGAGCTGCGGGCGAAGCTCGACGCGGCGGCCCTCGGCGGCGGCGCCAAGGCCCGCGCCCGGCACATCGCACGCGGCAAGCTCCTCCCCCGCGACAGGGTGGACACCCTGCTCGACCCGGCCTCGCCCTTCCTGGAGCTGGCCCCGCTGGCCGCCGACGGCATGTACGACGGCGCGGCGCCGGCCGCCGGAGTCATCGCCGGCATCGGCCGGGTCGCCGGACGCGAGGTGGTGGTGGTCGCCAACGACGCCACCGTCAAGGGCGGCACGTACTACCCGATGACGGTGAAGAAGCACCTGCGCGCCCAGGAGGTCGCGCTGGAGAACCGCCTCCCCTGCGTCTACCTGGTGGACTCGGGCGGCGCCTTCCTGCCGATGCAGGACGAGGTCTTCCCCGACCGCGACCACTTCGGCCGGATCTTCTACAACCAGGCCCGGCTCTCGGCTGCGGGCATCCCGCAGATCGCCGCCGTGCTCGGCTCCTGCACGGCGGGCGGCGCGTACGTCCCGGCGATGAGCGACCAGGCCGTGATCGTCCGCAACCAGGGCACGATCTTCCTGGGCGGGCCGCCGCTGGTGAAGGCCGCCACCGGGGAGGTCGTCACCGCCGAGGAGCTGGGCGGAGGCGACCTGCACTCCCGCACCTCCGGCGTGACGGACCACCTGGCCGAGGACGACGCCCACGCCCTGTCCATCGTGCGGACCATCGTGGCCGGGCTCGGCCCGCGCGCGGCCAGGCCGTGGCCGCTCACCCCGGTCGAGGCCCCGGCGGTGGACCCGGCCGGCCTGTACGGGGCCGTGCCGGTCGACCCGCGCACGCCCTACGACGTGCGCGAGGTCATCGCCCGGATCGTCGACGGCAGCCGGTTCGCCGAGTTCAAGGCCGAGTACGGCGCGACCCTGGTCACCGGCTTCGCCCGGATCCACGGCCACCCGGTCGGCATCGTCGCCAACAACGGGGTGCTGTTCTCCGAATCGGCCCTCAAGGGCGCCCACTTCATCGAATTGTGCGACCAGCGCGGCATCCCCCTCCTCTTCCTGCAGAACATCACCGGGTTCATGGTCGGCCGGCAGTACGAGGCGGGCGGCATCGCCAAGCACGGCGCCAAGATGGTCAACGCCGTCGCCTGCACCCGCGTCCCGAAGCTGACGGTGGTGATCGGCGGCTCGTACGGAGCCGGCAACTACTCGATGTGCGGTCGGGCCTACTCACCCCGCTTCCTGTGGATGTGGCCGGGCGCCAAGATCTCCGTGATGGGCGGCGAGCAGGCCGCCTCCGTCCTCGCCACCGTCCGCCGCGACCAGTTGGAGGCGCACGGCGAGCAGTGGCCGGCCGAGGCGGAGGAGGAGTTCAAGCGCCCCGTCCGCGAGCAGTACGAGCGCCAGGGCAACGCCTACTACGCCACGGCCCGGCTCTGGGACGACGGCGTGATCGACCCGATGGACACCCGCACCGCGGTCGGCCTCGCCCTCACCGCCTGCGCCAACGCCCCGCTGGCACCGCCGGCACCGTACGGCGTCTTCCGGATGTGACCCTCCGGCGCCGGCGACCGCGTTCGCCGGCGCCACCACCGCCCATCGCCCACCTCCTTCGTACGGCTCCCCTCGACCCGGAGGATCGCCTCCCATGTTCGACACAGTTCTGGTCGCCAACCGCGGCGAGATCGCCCTGCGGGTCATCCGCACCCTGCGGCGCCTCGGGGTCCGCTCGGTCGCCGTGTTCAGCGACGCGGACGCCGACGCCCCGCACGTGCGCGAGGCGGACGTGGCCGTCCGACTCGGCCCGGCCGACCGCAGCGACAGCTCGGCCGCCGAGACCTACCTGCGCACCGACCAGATCCTCGCCGCGGCCCGGCGCACGGGCGCCCAGGCCGTCCACCCCGGCTACGGCTTCCTCGCCGAGAACCCCGGCTTCGCCCGCGCCTGCGCCGACGCGGGCCTCGTCTTCATCGGACCACCTCCCGGTGCCGTCGAGTTGATGGGTGACAAGATCAACGCCAAGGAGGCCGTACGGGCCGCCGGCGTCCCGGTGGTGCCCGGCAGCCAGGCCACCGCGCCCACCGACGAGCAACTCGTCGCCGCCGCCGACGAGATCGGCTACCCCGTCCTCCTCAAGCCCTCCGCCGGCGGAGGCGGCAAGGGCATGCGCCTGGTGCGGGACCGCGCCGACCTGCCCACCGAGATCGCCGCCGCCCGCCGCGTCGCCAGGACCGCCTTCGGCGACGACACCCTGCTCCTGGAGCGCTGGGTCGACCGGCCGCGCCACATCGAGGTGCAGGTGCTGGCCGACGCCCACGGCACCACCGTCCACCTCGGCGAGCGCGAGTGCAGCCTGCAGCGCCGCCACCAGAAACTGATCGAAGAGGCTCCCTCCGTTCTCCTCAATGCCGAGACCCGCGCCGCGATGGGCGCCGCGGCCGTCCGCGCCGCGGAGTCCTGCGGCTACACCGGGGCCGGCACCGTGGAGTTCATCGTCCCCGGCATCGACCCGGACTCCCCCGCCACCACCTCCGCCTCCGAGGAGGGGGTGCGGGACTTCTTCTTCATGGAGATGAACACCCGCCTCCAGGTGGAACACCCCGTCACCGAACTCGCCGTCGCCGTCGGCGAGGACGCGGCGCGACTCGACCTCGTCGAGTGGCAACTGCGCGTCGCCGCGGGCGAACCGCTCACCTTCTCCCAGTCGGACGTCTCCTTCCTGGGCCACGCCATCGAGGCCCGCATCTGCGCCGAGGACCCGGAACGGGACTTCCTGCCCACCGGCGGCCGGATCATCGCCCTGGACCTGCCCGGGGGCGAGGGCGTGCGCGTCGACTCCGGGGTCGCCCCCGGAACCGTCGTCACCAGCGCCTACGACCCCATGCTCGCCAAGGTCATCGCGTACGGGCCCGACCGCCCGACCGCGCTGCGCCGACTGCGCGCGGCGCTGGCCGACACCCGCCTCCTGGGCGTCACGACCAACACCGGCTTCCTGCGGCGACTGCTCGCCCACCCGGACGTCGTCGCCGGCCGACTGGACACCGGCCTGGTGGAACGGACGGCCCAGCAGCAGCCGGACCTGCTCGCCTCGCCGTACTCCCCGGCGAACGCGAACGCGGTGGACACGGCGAGCACGACGAGCACGACAGACGCGACCGACTCGACGAGCACCACGAACACCGGGCAGGCGGACGGCACCTCGGCCGCCACGACGGAACCACCGTCACCCGCACACCTCCTCCACTACGCGGCCGCGCTCACGCGGCACCTCGACCTCACCCCGACCGCCGACACCGGCGGCTGGACCGATCCCTTCTCCCTTCCCTCCGGCTGGCGCCTGGGCGGCACTCCCGCCTGGACCACCCACCGCCTCCGGGCCCCCGGCCAGGACCCGGTCACCGTGAGCGTCCGTTCGATCACTGCGGGCAACGTAGCCCATGCCACTGACAATCCGGCCGGCCCGGCCCAGGAGGTGGAGCTGCGGCTCGGCTCCGGGCCCGTCCACCGCGCCCGCGCCGCCCGGGGCGGGGACCGGCTGCACCTGACCGTCGACGGCCTCCGGACCACCTTCGTCCTGGCCGTCGACACCGAACAGGGCTCCGCCTCGGGCGCGGTGACCTGGATCGGACTCGACGGGGACGCCTGGCCGCTGCACCCCTTCGACCCGGTCGGCGAGGGCGCCGCCTCCGCCGCCGCCCACCACGGCGCCCTCACCGCGCCGATGCCCGGCACCGTCACCGTCGTCAAGACCGTCGCGGGCGAGGCCGTCCGCAGGGGTCAGCCCCTGCTCGTGCTGGAGGCCATGAAGATGGAACACGTGATCGCCGCGCCGCACGACGGCGTGGTCTCCGAGCTCCGCGTCGCCGCCGGCGCCACCGTCGCGATGGAGGACCTGCTCGTCGTGGTCACTCCGGCCGAGGAGACCGTCGAGGCCGCCGGGACCGCCGAGGCCGCGGAGGTGCGGTCGTGAGCGCCGGGACCGAGGCGGGCACCCGCGAGCCGGACGCCCTCGACCTGGGCCTGCCCGATCCCGTCCGCGCCCCCGGCCTGCCGGAGGAGGTCCGCATCCACGAGGTCGGCCCGCGCGACGGCCTGCAGAACGAGAAGTCCCTCGTCCCCGTCGAGGTCAAGGCGGAGTTCATCGCCCGGCTCGCGGCCGCCGGGCTGCGCACCGTCGAGGCCACCAGCTTCGTCCACCCCAAGTGGGTGCCCCAGTTGGCCGACGCCGAGGAACTCGTCCCGCTGCTCGCCGACCTGCCGGGGCGCCACCCCGGGCTGCGGCTGCCGGTGCTGGTGCCCAACGAGCGCGGGCTGGACCGGGCGCTCGCCCACCGCACCGCCGACATCGCGGTGTTCGCCAGCGCCACCGAGACCTTCGCCCGCCGCAACCTCAACCGCTCGGCGGACGAGGCCATGGAGATGTTCCGCCCGGTCGTCGCCCGGGCCGCCGAGGCCGGGGTGGCCGTCCGCGGCTACCTCTCGATGTGCTTCGGCGACCCGTGGGAGGGCCCCGTCCCGGTCGAACAGGTGGTCCGGTACGGCGTGCGGCTGCTGGAGCTGGGCTGCGCGGAGCTGAGCCTCGGCGACACCATCGGCGTGGCCACGCCCGGCCAGGTCACCGCCCTGCTCGCCGGGTTCACCCGGGCCGGCGTGCCGGTCGAGCGGCTGGCCGTGCACTTCCACGACACCTACGGCCAGGCGCTCAGCAACACCCTGGCGGCGCTGCGCGAGGGCGTCACCACGGTGGACGCCTCGGCGGGAGGCCTCGGCGGCTGCCCGTACGCGAAGAGCGCGACCGGCAACCTGGCCACCGAGGACCTGGTGTGGATGCTGCACGGCCTCGGCATCCGGACCGGCGTCGACCTGCGCGCGCTGGTCGCCACCAGTGGCTGGATGGCCGAGCGACTCGGCCGCCCCAGCCCGTCCCGCACCGTCCAGGCACTGCTCGGCGCAGCCCGGGGCTGACCCGCCCCGGCCACCGATCAGTCCTTCGATCACACCGTGCGACCGTCACACCGTCAGACGGACGCCGGCCGTCCCATCCAGCCCACGGCCCAACCGGCCGGGCACCAGGAGGATCAGATGCTCGACCACCGGCTCAGCAGCGAGTACGAGGAACTGCGGCGCACCGTCGCCGAGTTCGCCCAGGACGTGGTGGCGCCCAAGATCGGGGAGTTCTACGAGCGGGAGGAGTTCCCGTACGAGATCATCCGCGAGATGGGGCGGATGGGCCTGTTCGGCCTGCCGTTCCCGGAGGAGTACGGCGGCATGGGCGGCGACTACCTCGCGCTCGGCCTCGTCCTGGAGGAACTCGCCCGCGTGGACTCCTCGGTGGCGATCACCCTGGAGGCCGCCGTCTCGCTCGGCGCGATGCCCATCCACCGCTTCGGCACCGAGGAGCAGAAGCGCGAGTGGCTGCCCCGGCTCACCTCGGGCGAACTCCTCGGCGCCTTCGGCCTGACCGAGCCCGAGGGCGGCTCCGACGCCGGCGCCACCCGCACCACCGCCCGGTACGACGAGGCCACCGACGAGTGGGTCATCAACGGCACCAAGTGCTTCATCACCAACTCCGGCACCGACATCACCGGGCTGGTCACCGTCACCGCGCTCACCGAACCAATCGCTCGTTCGAGTGAAGAGGGCGAATTCCGCTCGCCCGTGCGGGAGATCTCCTCCATCATCGTGCCCACCGGGACCCCTGGCTTCACGGTCTCGAAGAAGTACTCGAAGGTCGGGTGGAACGCCTCCGACACCCGCGAACTGTCCTTTGTCGACTGCCGCGTCCCCGCGGCCAACCTGCTGGGCGAGCGTGGCCGCGGCTACGCCCAGTTCCTGCGCATCCTCGACGAGGGGCGCATCGCGATCGCCGCCCTGGCCACCGGCCTGGCCCAGGGATGCGTGGACGAGTCCGTCAAGTACGCCGGCACCCGCCGGGCCTTCGGCCGCCCGATCGGTGCCAACCAGGCCATCCAGTTCAAGCTCGCCGACATGGAGCTGCGCGCCCACATGTCCCGCCTGGCCTGGCGGGACGCCGCTTCCCGGCTGCTGCACAACGAACCGTTCAAGAAGGAGGCCGCGATCGCGAAGCTGTACTCGTCCGAGGCCGCCGTCGACAACGCCCGCGAGGCGACCCAGATCCACGGCGGGTACGGCTTCATGAACGAGTTCCCCGTCGCCCGGTTCTGGCGTGACTGCAAGATCCTGGAGATCGGGGAGGGTACGTCCGAGGTGCAACGCATGCTCATCGCCCGGGAGTTGGGCATCAAGTACTGAGCACTCCCCCGGGGGAGTCGCATCAGGACTCGGGTCGGACGGTCCGTCAGGGGATCACGATCACCGGGCGGTTGGCCCGCCGCGCCAGCCGCCCGGAGACCGAGCCGAAGAGCTTGCCGAGCAGGCCGTGCGTCGTGCCGACGACGATCGCGTCGGCGGCGTACTCGCGGCCGACCTCCTCGATCTCGTGGCAGATGTCGCCGCCGCGCTCGATCAGGATCCACGGCAGCCCAGAGAGGAAGTCCGCACACGCGAGCTCCAGGCCCAGGACCTCGGTCCGGTGGTCGGGGAGGTCCACGAAGACAGGAGGTTCACAGCCGGCCCACACCGTGGCGGGCAGGCGATTGGCGACGTGCACGATCACCAGGCCGCACTGCGAACGACGCGCCATGCCGACCGCGTAGGCGAGGGCGCGCTCGCTCGACAGCGAGCCGTCGAAACCGACCACCACGCCGTGCTGGAACACCGGGTCCGGCGGGCTCGCCACGGACTCCTGCATCGTGGGCTCCACAGGCGCGCCTCCGGGCAGGCCGGGCCCCGGGCGCTCGGCTCCCGGGCCCAGGCGGCCGCCCGTCACCGGGGGCTCCGCCGGGCCGGCTGGGCCACCGGGGCCGGTCGGGTGCCCGCCACGCCGCTGGCGGGGGCCGGGGCGGTCACGGCGGACCATGCCGCGCAGCGCGCGGACCAGCGCCGAGGGGCCGGCCTGCGCGCGGCCCGCGCGTGCGTCGGCGCCGCCGTCCCGCCCGGTCGCCGCAGCTCCTGCGGACGCACTGCGGGGCGCCTCCGGGTCAACCGGTCGGGAGGGCTCAAAACCAGCCATGGCTCACGGCTCTTCGATGGAGAGGGGCCGACAGGAGAGGACAACGCTGCCCGGGCAACAGGCCCGCCTCCGGGATGACGTCGGTCCGCACCGCGCAGCACCGTATGTGACCTGTTCCTTTCAGAGTACGACGGCCTCGGGGCGCGGCCCACCGACCAGGCCCCGAACCGAGGTTGTTCCCGCGAAAGGGGGATGCGCCCGCCGCGGTGGTGCGCCCTGCCCGCAGGCGATCGCGCCCCCTCCGGAAAGGAGGTTCCCTGGAGCTTGACGGAGCGGACGGACGGGCGCAACAGGCCCCCGCGACACCGTGACCGGACTGTCATGGATCGGCGACGATCCGTTGCGACCGGTCGCGAACCGTGACGCCACCCGGGCCCCACCAGCCCCGGGAGCACCGTCACACCCCCGGCCTCCCGCCCGCCGCCGGGCCCGTTTCAGCCACTTCGTACGCCTTCGCGACGCTCTCTGGCATTTGCCAGATGCATAGGCGCGGGCGCTGGCACCATGCTCGGCATGCCCCTGCTGCTGTTCGACCTCGACAACACGCTGCTCCCCCGGGACGCCGCATTCCGGGCCTGGGCGCAGGACTTCCTGTCCGAACACGACCTCCCGCCCGGCGACCTCGACTGGTTCGTCACCCTCGACGGCGGCGGCTACGTGCCGCGCAGCACCGTACTGTCCGCCGTCCGCCGCCGCTACGGTCTGGACGCCTCCGTCGACTTCCTGCACGCGCACTTCCGGCGTGGCATCAACGCGCACATCCACTGCCCCGCCCGGAACCTGGAGGCGCTGCGGACGGCGCGGGCGGCCGGCTGGACGCTGGGGATCGTCAGCAACGGGGGCACCGAGGCGCAGTTGGAGAAGATCCGGCGGACAGGGCTGGGGCCGATGGTCGACGGCTGGGTCATCTCCGAGGAGGCCGACTGCGTCAAGCCGGACCCGCTGATCTTCGAGATCGCCGCCCAGCGGTGCGGCGTCGCGCCCACCGGGGACTGGGCCGCGCACACCTGGATGGTCGGGGACCACGCGCCCGCCGACATCGCCGGCGCCGAACTCGCCGGGCTGCGCAGCGTCTGGCTGCACCACGGCCGGCCGTGGTCGGAGGTCGGCTACCGGCCGACGCTGAAGGCGGCCGGCCTGCCGGAGGCCGTCGGCCAGGTGCTCGCCGCCCGTTCCGCGCCCTCGCCCCGCCCGGGCCTGCGGGTGGGCAGGCCGGTCCGGCGGCGGGCCGCCGCGACCGGGGCGGTGCGCGCGACGGCGCTCGTCGGCGCGCGGCTCGGCGCGCACCTGGCCGTGCCCGCCCTCGGCGGTCCGGATGCGCCCGTTGCCGCGAACGCCGCGGCGGCCGGCGCCCCCTCCCCGGGGGCGGGGTCGGGTGTCCGAAACCGCTCCGGCGGGTTTGCCCTGCTCGCGGACGGCCTCCAACGGGCTGTCGTGACCGTCGGGATGGAGGTCGGGCCGGAGACCGGGACGGAGACCGGAGCGACGGCCGGATCAGTGCACGTGAAGGCCACCGCGACGGGCCCAGGGAGGCGCCCGACTCCCCTGCTCACGCGAAGCGGTGACGCCGTACCGGCCACCCACGCCATCCAGGCCACCCAGGCCACCCAGGCCGCACCGGAAGCGGACGGAGCCGCCCCGGTGGCGCGGCCAACTCCCCTGCGGGTGCGGGGCGGTGAGCCCGTACAGCCCGTACAGCCCGCACTGACGGTGTTCGCCGCCGCTCCGAGCGCGGCCGCGCAGTAGGGCGGCAGGCACGCGGCCGGCGGGGCGGCCGACGGGCGGTCAGCCCTCCGTGCCCGTACTGCCCGTCCACCAGCAGGTGTCGGCCAGGGCGGTGAAGCCGAGCTTGCGGTAGAGCGGTTCGCCGAGCGAGGTGGCGACGAGGGTGGCCGGGCGGTTCGGGTGGGCGTGGGTCAGCGCCGTCTCCAGCACGGCCCGGGCCACGCCGCGGCCCCGGCGGTCGGGCAGGGTGGCGACCCAGTACACGCCGGTGGCCCGCCCGTCGTCGTAGGTGAGGCAGGCGCCGGCCGGGGCGCCGTCGACGCGGCCGAGCCAGGCGCGGAGCCCGGGTCGGCGCAGCAGCGCCTCGGGCAGGGCGACCCCCCGGACCCAGGGCTGCCGGGCGGGCAGCGGGAAGCCGTCCACCACCACCCGCTCGACCAGCGCGAACTCGTCGCCGACCAGCGCCTCACCGACCGTCAGGGAACCGTCGCCGTGGCCCTTCTCCCAGGTCCGCGGCCGCCCGCCGCCGTGGTCGAGCGGGCCCGGTTCGCGGGCCATCACGGGCATGAGCGGCATCCGGGCGCCCCCGAGCCGGCTCAGGTCGAGGCGGCCGTACGGGTCTTCGACGGTGAAGCGAACGGTCGACCAGGCGGTGAACAGCTCGGCCAACTCCTGCTCCACCGCGCGGGGTTCGGCGTAGGAGCGGGTCACGACGACGCGGTGCGCGTCCTCCGGGTTGCGCGCGCAGCGGGCCGCCGTCCAGCCCGATCCCGTCTCGGCCCGCCAGTCGTGCGCCCGGGCCTGGGCGAGCCAGAAGGCGGCGGCGTTGTCGTTGGCCTGTTCGAGCCGGCTGTCGATGTTCACGGCAGGACCGTAACCCGCCCGCCGTGCACCGGGTCGGGCCGCCCAGGCCCTGGCCGGATGAAGCCTGGGAGGCGCATGGTCCGCGCGCGTGCGCCCTCCTGTGCACCGCCGATTTTCGGTCAATTTCGTACGGGCGCCTCCCGCTTGGACATATCCGCAGCCCAGACCCGCCGGCCGGGTGCACGGAGGCCGGGAGCCCCGGTAACCGCCCCGCGACAACCAGCCACCCTTGCCCCGGCCCTCTTCCCAGAAGGGTCGACGGGTGCCACGCTTCGTGATCGAATGCATCACGCCAAATTGCCATGTCGACATAGCGTCGGATGGTGAACTTGTCACAACGGTGATGGTCCACCCGATAGATTTCGATCTTGGCGAGCAGTGCCGCACCACCCACACCACACCACCGAGGGGGCTTGAGCGCCTTGAGCAGGGTGAGCAGGAGCGACGCGGGTCCTGACAGCGGCCAGGCGACGGCCGGCATCGCGGGTCGGACCGCGAGAAGCACCGGCACCACCCCCATCGGCGCCACCACCCGCAACTCCGGCACCACCGGCCCCTCGGGCCCCTCGGGAGGGTCGTCGCACCTCGCCCACCCGGCCGTGCCGCCGTCCGCCGGTGGGTCCGCGACCGAGCCCGGCGGGCCGGTTCCGTACGGTGCGCAGCAGCCCCAGGGGATTGGCCAGTCCGGCTATGTCGGACAACCCGTCAGCCGCGGGTTCGTCAACCCGACCCTGGCTCAGCAGGGCGACCACCCGAGCCATTCCGGCCACTTCGGCGGCGGGCAGGTCGCTCCGTACCCGAGCCACCCGGGAACCGCTCCCGGCCAGAACGGCGTCCCCGGAGGTTCACCCGGCGGCCTCGCCCTCGGGCCGGCCCACGCGGGCGGCCATCCGAACAGCCACCCGAACGGGCATCCGGGCGCCTACACCAACGGCCACACCGGCGGCGTCAACGGCGCCACCGGCGCGCTGGCCGCAGCCCCCCGCAAGCTGTCGGGCCGGCGCCGCCGGGAGACCGTCGCGGTGCTGATCTTCGGCGGCGCCCCGATCTTCGAGAGCTCCATCCCGCTCTCCGTCTTCGGCGTCGACCGCCAGGACGCCGGGGTGCCCCGCTACCGCCTGCTGGTCTGCGCCGGGGAGGACGGCCCGCTCGCGACCACCGGCGGCCTGACCCTCTCCGCCCCGTACGGCCTGGAGGCGCTCGCCCGGGCGGGCACGATCGTCGTCCCGGCCTGGCGCTCGATCTCCCAACCGCCGCCGGTCGAGGCGATCACCGCCCTGCGCAAGGCCCACCACGAGGGCGCCCGGATCATCGGCCTGTGCACCGGCGCCTTCGTCCTGGCGGCCGCCGGCCTGCTCGACGGCCGCCCGGCGACCACCCACTGGATGTACGCGCCGACGCTGGCCAAGCGCTACCCCCGGGTGCACGTCGACCCGCGCGAGCTGTTCGTCGACGACGGTGACGTGCTCACCTCGGCCGGCACGGCCGCCGGCATCGACCTGTGCCTGCACGTGGTGCGCACCGACCACGGCGCCGAGGCCGCCAACGCGCTGGCCCGCCGCCTGGTGGTGCCGAGCCGTCGCGGGGGCGGAGGCCAGGCCCAGTACATCGATCAGTCTTTACCGGAGGAGATCGGCAACGACCCGCTGGCCGAAGTGGTCACCTGGGCGCTGGAGAACCTCAACCAGCAGTTCGACGTCGAGGTGCTGGCGGCCCGCGCCTACATGAGCCGGCGCACCTTCGACCGGCGGTTCCGCACGCTCACCGGCAGCGCGCCGCTGCAGTGGCTGATCACCCAGCGGGTGCTGCAGGCGCAGCGGCTGCTGGAGACCTCGGAGCTGTCGGTGGACGACGTCGCCCGCCGGTGCGGCTTCCGCTCGCCGGTGGCGCTGCGCGGGCACTTCCGCCGCCAGCTCGGCGTCTCCCCGGCCGCGTACCGGACGACCTACCGGGCCCGGCGGCCCGGGCAGCAGTCGGCCGCGCCGGTCGGTGCGCAGCTCGGCGACCTGCGGACGCCCGGAGGCCTGCCGCACCCGGCGGGTGCCGGCGCGGCGGGCGGGCCGCTGTTCGGCGGGCCCGTGCCCGCCGGGACCGCGCAGGTGCCGGCGTACCCGTTCCCGGCCGCGCCGGGCGCGGGCGGGCCCGGCGCGGCCGCACCGGCCGGCCCGGGGCAGGGCGCCCCCTACGCTCCGGGGCAGGCCGGGACGCCGGCCGCCGCCCAGGCCTTCCCCGCGCGGGCGGGCCAGCCGTACCCGCACCAGCAGGCCGCGCAGCAACCGCACCCCGGGCAGCAGGGTGCGGGGCGCGGCGCGGCGCGGTCGCCGCTGGTCCCGCAGCAGGCGGGGCCGGGCACCGGCCGTCCGTCGCGCACCGCCGAGCACGCGGCGGCCGAGGACGGGCACCCGCAGCCGGGCGCCCGCGGCCAGGGGCAGGGGCACCGCGGCGCGGTCGACCGGTCCCCGGACGACCAGGGGGCCCGTGCCCACGGCGCGTCCGGCGGCCCCGGTGGCCGGATGCCGATGGCCGGACCGGGCGCAGCGGCCGCGGGCCGTGCCGTCAGGCCCGCGCAGGTACGGGCCCAGGGCGCCCCGGGCGTCCGGGCCACGGCCTCCGAGGGCGGACGCCCGGTGACAGCACGCGAGGCCCGTCCGGAACCGAACGGTCAGGCCGGCCGCGATCCGCACGACACCCGGACACCCCGGGCCGAGGCGGACGAACGGGACGGCCACCCGGTGCGCGACGGCCGGCAGGCCGAGCACCCGGTGGGGCAGGAGCACCGCGCCGAGGCCGGCGCCCCGGCACCCCGCTCGGCTCCTCCGGTCCCCGCGGCGCGTGATCGCGCCGTAGGGTGAGGGCGTGAATGACCGCTTGGTATGGATCGACTGTGAAATGACAGGCCTCGACCTCGACCGGGACGCCCTGGTCGAGGTCGCGGTGCTGGTGACGGACTCCGAGCTGAACGTGCTCGGCGAGGGCGTGGACGTCGTCATCCGCCCGCCTGCGGAGGCGCTGGCCGGCATGCCCGACGTGGTGCGCGAGATGCACACCGCCTCCGGCCTGCTGGACGAGCTGGAGCAGGGCGTCACCCTGGCCGAGGCCGAGGAGCGGGTGCTCGCGTACGTGCGCGAGCACGCGCCGGAGGCCGGGAGGACGCCGCTGTGCGGCAACTCCGTGGCGACGGACCGCGGCTTCCTGGCCCGGGACATGCGCGCGCTGGAGAAGCACCTGCACTACCGGATCGTGGACGTGTCCTCGATCAAGGAGCTGGCCCGCCGCTGGTACCCGAAGGCGTACTACAACAGCCCGCCGAAGGGCGGCAACCACCGGGCGCTCGCGGACATCCGCGAGAGCATCGCCGAACTGCGGTACTACCGCGAGGCGGTGTTCGTCCCCCAGCCCGGTCCCGACGCCGACACCGCGCGCGCCATCGCGGAGAAGCACCAGGTCACCGCCGACTGAACCGGCGGAACCTCCTTGAGGACGCCCGCCACGGGGTCGACCGGGGGCGCCCGCGTTCACGCCGGGAAAACCCTGGCGCGAGCACCCTCTCCGATCCTGTAGAGTTCTCTCTGTCGGAACGTGAACGCGAGAGCGGGAACGAGCCGGACAGATGGTGGGTATAGCTCAGTTGGTAGAGCACCTGGTTGTGGTCCAGGTGGCCGCGGGTTCGAGTCCCGTTACTCACCCCAGAGCCTGAGGGGCCGATCTCTTGAAGAGATCGGCCCCTCAGGCGTTTTCGCGTTCCCCTGGGCCCTCGCGGCCCCAAGTCCGGCTCCCCGCAGGCCCGTGCCGCTCCGATTGTTCGAGGTCACCCCTGCCACCGGATACTACCAGCTAGTAACATCGTCTCCATGACCACACCTACGATCGGCCAGATGCTCGACGCCACCGTGCCGATGGCGCACACCCTCAAGCTCGAGTACCTGGAGACCACCCCCGAGCGGGCCGTGCTCCGGCTGCCCGACCAGGCCGAGTACCACAACCACGTCGGCGGCCCGCACGCCGGCGCGATGTTCACCCTCGCCGAGTCCGCCAGCGGCTGCATCGTGCTCGCCGCCTTCGGCGACCAGCTCTCCCGGGCCGTGCCGCTCGCCGTGAACGCCGAGATCGCGTACAAGAAGCTCGCCATGGGCGAGGTCACCGCCACCGCCGTGCTCGGCCGCCCGGCCGCCGAGGTCGTCGCCGAGCTGGACGAGGGCGGGCGCCCCGAGTTCCCCGTCACGGTCGAGATCACCCGCGCCGACGGCGCCGTCACCGGCGTGATGACGGTCACCTGGACGCTGCGCCCCAACTCCTGACCCCCGTACGGCCGGTGGCCCCGCGAGCGAGGCTCCGGGGCCACCGCCGCGAGGGGCCCGGCGTGACCTCGGGCGGTCGCGGCTCGTTCTCGACTCACGTGCGAGCCAATCACGCGGACAAGCCCCAGGAACCGGCCCCCGGCGATGCCACCCCCTCCCCCGATGCCGCAGGGGGCGGCGTGCGGCACGTGATCGGGCGCTGGCTGCCCAGCCCGCGCGCCGTCGCGGCGGGCGGGGCGCTGCTCGCACAGCTGTGGGGCTTCGGCGGCGCCGCAGCCTCGGCCGCCACCGCCGAACCGCCGCAGGAGCGCGGCCACTCGGCCGTCCGGCGGGCGCCGCAGGTCATCGGGGAGTTGGGCGAGGGCGCCGCCGGGGCGGTCGGAGCCGTGGGTGACGTCGGGGGCGTGCTGCAGGAGCGGATCCGCTCCGGCGGGCTGCCGCTGCCCGGCCAACAGGCCGCGCTCCCGGACGCGTTCGCGCTCGCCTCCGGTCTGCTCCCCACCGTCCCCGCCCAGGCCAGGCCCGCCGAGACCCGCGCCTCCCGCGAGGGCGGGCCCGCCGACCAGCCCACCGTCCCCCGCCAGCGCACCGCCGCCGACCGGCCGCGGGCGGCCGGGCAGTCGCCCGGGGCCCGTACGGAGGCGGCGCAACCGGTGGCCGCAGGGGGCGCGGGCACTGCGGCGCCCGGCGCCGGGGCTGCGGGCGGGGCGGGACCGGCATCGGGCGCGAGCGCGGGAGCGGGTACGGCGGGGGGCGGGTCGCCGGAGGCGATCGCGCTCGCCGACACCGCGACGGTCACCGACCTCGGGGACGGCTCCGCCACCGCGACCGCCGTCCTCGCCCCGATCGCGGCGGGGCTGCTGCTCACGGGCGCGGCCATGTGCAAGCACCGCGGGCTGCCGCGCGGGCACTGAGAACGGCCCTCAGGCGGTGGTCAACGTCATTTCCAGCAGAGGGAGTTCGCGACCCGGGATCGATCCGGACGGGGTGCTGCCGATGCGGGTGGCGCCCATCGCGAGGTAGAAGGGCTCGGCGTTCGGGTCGGCGTCGATGGTGAGCCGGTGCAGGCCGAGTGCCGCGGCCTCGCTCCGCACGTGCTCGAACAGCGCGCGGCCGACGCCACGGCCGATCGCCTCCGGCTCGACGAACATCATGTCCAGGCTGCCCTCCGGCGGATCGGCCTCCAGCGAGGCGAAGCCCAGCACCCGGCCGCCGTCCTCGGCCACGGCGGTGACGAGGCGACCCAACGCGGCCTCGTCCAGGGCGAGTTCCTCGCGGCAGGCGGCCATGAACGCCTCGTCGTAGCCCCAGTGCGCCTTGGAGCGCAGCGCGAGGCCGGTGAGCAGTGCGGCCTCGTCGAGCCGGGCCGGTCGGATCCGCATGGCGTGCTCCCCCTCGGGTCGGTGACGGCCATTGTGCGCCGGGCGTCGACCGTCCACCACGGATGTGCTGCCGTGGGACCGGCGGGCGCAGGCGCCAGGACGGCGAAGTCGGCCGGAAGGCGCCCGTGTTCGAGACGGGAGGGGCGGACGGAGGCGGCGCCGGGGACGGGGCCGCCACGTCAGCGGAAGACCCCCGGAGGCGGCGCCGGGGACGGGGCCGCCGTCGCGTCCGTGGCGGGGGTGGCACCGGCGGTGAAGTCCGCGAGGGGGCGGCCGTGTTCGACACGGGCGTGGGCGGAGTCGGAGGCGGCGCGGCGGGTGAGGTCGGCGACCGGGAGGGGGGTGTGGGCGGCGGCCAGGACGAGGTTGCCGAAGCGCTTGCCGCGCAGGACGGCGGGGTCGGCGAGGAGGCAGAGCTCGGGGAAGACGGCGGCCAGGGTGGCGACCTGGGAGCGGGCGAAGGGCAGGGCGCCGCCGTCCGCGATGTTGGCGGTGTACCAGCCGCCGGGGGCGAGGGCGCGGGCGGCGAGGGTGGTGAACTCGACGGTGGTGCAGTGGGCGGGGGTGCGGGCGCCGGAGAAGACGTCGGTGATGACGAGGTCCACGCTGCCCTCCGGGGTGCGCTCCAGCACGCTGCGGGCGTCGCCGCCGCGCACCTTGATCTGCCAGCTGCGGTCCAACGGCAGTTCGGCGCGGACGAGTTCGGTGAGCGCGGTGTCGATCTCGGCGACCTGCTGGCGCGAGCGCGGCCGGGTGGCGGCGACGTAGCGGGCCAGGGTGAGGGCGCCGCCGCCGAGGTGCAGGACGGTGAGCGGGCGGCCGGGCGGGGCCGCGAGGTCGACGAGGTGGCCGAGGCGGCGCTGGTACTCGAAACCGAGGCGCGTGGGGTCGGCGAGGTCGACGAGGGACTGCGGGGCACCGTCGATCAGGAGGCTCCAGGCGAAGGGGCGGTCCTGGTCGGGGCGCAGCTCGGCCAGGCCGGAGCCGACCTGGCGGGTGAGCGGGCCCTGCGCGTGGGTGCGGCCGCCAGGCCCGGTCGGCCCGGTGGTGTCGGCGCTCTCGCCGCCGCGTGCGGCCCTGTTGCTTCGTCCCATGGGGCCATTATCGCCGCCCGGCGGTGACGGCTCGGGTGCCGGCCTCAGGTGACGGCCTTGGATGAAGCCCCAGCTCAGAACGGTCCGAGGCCGCCTGCGGTGAGCGTGCAGGCGGCCTCGCAGAGGGCGGAGCGCAGGACCCAGGCGTCGGTGGGCCGGACGGCGAGGGCGGCGCCGGTCGGGGGGATGACCCAGCGCGGGTCGGTGGCGGCGGGCAGCAGGGCACCCGAGGTACAGGTGCTGCCGGGCAGGTGCCAGGTCTCGGCGGTGCCGGCGGCGACGAGGAAGGCGACGGTGCTGCCGCTGCGGCTCTGCAGGACGGCGCCGCAGGCGCGGCGCAGGCGCAGGATGTCGACGGCTTCGAGGCCGTGCCGCAGGGCGACGGTCACGGTGTCGCAGCCGGTGACGAGGACGCCCTGGCCGGAGGGGGCGCCGGAGGGGGCGCCGGTGCGGCCCTCGCAGGGGGCTCTGCCGCCGTCGACCGGGCCCCGGCCGGGAATCCGGTCGTCGACCGGGTCGGGGAGCAGGGCGGGAGCGGCGGCGGCGAGCACGCGCCCGGGGACGGGACGGTACTGCGGCAGTCCGGTGGCCATCATCGGCCCTCCTCCATGTACCTCGTCCGGGTACCTCGTCGGGTCGGAAGCACCGCCGCCGGGTGGGGGTCGCCGGGGGACGGCGGGGCGGCACGGGGCTTTCCAGGTATCAGGACAACGCGGCAGTGCACCGGAAGGCCACGGGGCGCCTTACAGCAAGGCATGGCATTTCATGGCGGATTACCCGTAACTTCGCCCGTTTCCTCCGCAATTGCCCGCACATCTCCCACGAACCGACTGTGCCCGACCGGTGACTCCGAGTACTGTCGGCGCCATGGCAGCCCCCCCACCGGCCGAGCCGAACCGCCCGTCCCCCAACGCCGCGATGCGCACCCTGCGCGGCGACCGGTCCCCGGGGGAGTTCGCCACGGCGGTGCGCCGGGCCGCCCGTGAGATCGGCGAGCACGTGTCCTGCGACGCCCGCTACGTCGGGCGGGTCGAGGCCGGTGAGATCCGCTGCCCCAACTACGCCTACGAGCGGGTGTTCCGGCACATGTGGCCGGACCGCACGCTCACCGACCTCGGTTTCGCCCCCAGGACCTCCGTCCGCCGACGCCCGGCGGAGGGCGGCCCGCGGGGAGGTGCCGACGACCCCGCCCGCCCCGGTCCGTTCCGACCGCTGCCCGCCCCTCGATCGGCACCGTCCACTCAACTCCCGTACGCTGCCTCGCCGTACGCGGAAACCGCCGCTCCGGACGGGCCGTCGTGGCCGGGTGCCGGCCCGGCGCCATGGGGGTCCGGCGGACCGCCCCATCTCGACGAGGAGAACGACGACGTGCGTCGCCGTACGTTCCTGGCCGGCGGCACCACCGCGCTGGCCACCGCGATCGGCCTGGACCGGACGGCTTCGGCCGCGCCCGTCCCCGCCGTTCACCTTCCCGGCCAGGCCCGGGCGCCCATCGGCGAAACGATCACCCTCCGGATCACCCCCGGCATCACCCCCGGCATCAGCCCCGGGACAGCCCCCGAGGACGCCCAGGCCCTGTTCGCCCCCGGGCCCGCCGGGGTCGTCCCCGGCCGCCCGGGGCAGGTGCCGCCGCTGCGCCGGGTCGGCCACGCCGAGGTGCTCGGCGTGGAGCAGGCCGTCCGGGACATCCGCCTGGCCGACGACGCCCACGGCGCCGACGCCCTGTACGAGCGCGCCGGACAGTCGCTGCGCCACGCGTACGTGCTGCTCAACGAGGGCGAGTACAACGACGAGACGGAGCGACGACTGCAGGCGGGTGCGGGTGAACTCGCCATCTCGGTGGGCTGGTTGGCCCACGACTCCAACCGGCTCGCGGACGCCCGCTCGTTCTACTCCGAGGCGCTCGCCACGGCCCGGATGGCCGGCGACTCCGCGCTCGAGGCGCACGTCTTCTGCAACAGCGCCTTCCTGGCCCGGGACTCCGGCCGCCCCCGCGAGGCGCTGCGCGCCGCCCAGGCCGGGCAGGCCGCCGCCCGGCGGCTGGGCTCGGACCGGCTGCTCTCCCTGCTGGCCATGCGCGAGGCGGGCGGCTGGGCGGTGCTGCGCGACCGGCCGGGGTGCGAGCGGGCGCTCGCCCGGGCGTACCAGCTGTTCGAGCGCGGCCCCTCGGCGGCCGACCCCGAGTGGATGTCCTTCTTCGGCGAGGCGGAGATCGCCGGACTGCAGTCCCAGTGCTGGTCCGCACTGGGCGAGTGGGACCGCGCCAGCGAGCAGGCCGGGCTGGCGATGGCGCTCCAGCGCCCGCACTTCGTCCGCAACCGGGCGCTGTACACCGCCGAACTGGCCCACGACCGCCTGGGCCGGGGGGACTTGGCGGGGGCGGCGCACCACGGGTCGGCGGCCGTCGCGCTGTTCGCCGAGGTCCGCTCGGCCCGCATCCGCAGCATGCTGGCGGACACGGCCGAGCGGTTGCGCCCGCACGCCGCGGTGCCCGAGGTGCGCGACTTCCTCACCGGGTACGACGGGTTCGCGGCGGCCTGAGCCGTACCTGACGGCCAGTCACCATCCGTCTCAGTGGCCGTACTTCAGCCCCTCCAGGTGCGAGAGGTCGTTCCACACCTCCACCGCCGGGGCGCCGTACTCCCAGGACAGCACGCACAGCGCCGCCGTGCCGAGCTTGAAGCGCTGGGCGAACTCGGGCGGCAGGCCCAGCCAGCGGGCGGTCAGGATGCGCAGCAGGTGCCCGTGCGCGAAGAGGACCACGTCCCGGTCGGCGCAGTGCATGACGGTGGTGTCCGTCTCGGGGACTCCGTGCTCGGCGTTGAGTTCGGCGAGGAAGCGGTCCACCCGGGCCGCGACCTCGGAGAGCTTCTCGCCGCCGGGCACGCCGTCGCGCCAGATCAGCCAGCCCGGGTGGTCGGTGGCGCGGATGTCGGGGCCGGTGCGGCCCTCGTACTGCCCGTAGTCCCACTCCAGCAGCTCCGGGCGCTCCACCGCGCGGTCGCCGAAGCCGGCCAGCTCGCAGGTCTCCTTGGCCCGGCCGAGCGGGCTGGTGTAGACCAGCGCGTCCGGCAGCCCGTTCCAGGGGGCCTTGGCGAGGCGGGCGCCGAGCGCCCTGGCCATGGCGCGGCCGTCCTCGGTGAGGGGGATGTCGGTGCGGCCGGTGTGGCGGCCGGTGGCGGACCACTCGGTCTCGCCGTGGCGGACCAGCACGATTCGGGCGGGCATGGTGGCTCCTCGCAGCGGGGGCGGTCAACGGTCGGTCTCACCCTTGAGCACCGGGCTCCATGATCCCGCACCCGGCGCGCGGCCACGATCGCGGGCCCTTCCGCACGGGAACGGGCCGTCGGACGCCGCGTTGTCGGACCTGGATGCGACACTGGGCCGCACCATGAACGTCTCGACGAACGTCCCGCCCCGCGGGCCCGCTGAGCCGCTCGCCCAGCGGCTCGCCGAGCTGCGAGGACCGGCTCCCCAGCGCAGTCTGAACGCCCGCTCCCTCGCCGCGCTCGCGGCCAATCCCGGCTGTCACCGCCGCGCCGTGCTCGACGCGGCCGGGGTCGACAAGTCCGCCCTGGCCGCCCGGCTCGGCCGCCCAGCCCCCTTCGGGCAGTCCCCCTTCGCGATCGCCCGCGGCGTGATCTTCGAGTCCCGGCTGAAGGCGGACGACTACGCCGCGCTGCTGGAGCCGCTGCGCGCCCACCTCGGCGTGCCCGCGGACGAGCGCGCCCCCCTGGAGGTGCCGGACCTGCTGCCGCGCTCCGGCCCGGCGGTGCGCGCCGACCGGACGGCCGAGGCGCTGGCCCGCGCCGCCGCCGATCCGGACGCGTGGACGCTGCTGGACCACCCGATGCTGCGCCTGGAGGTGGCCGGCAGCACCGCCTACCTGGAGCCGGACGCCGTCGTGGTGCACGGCGGCCGCTGCACGGTGGTGGAGATCAAGTCCTTCCCCGTGCTGGACGGCGGCGCGGACCCGGCCAAGGTCGGCGCCGCCGCCCGGCAGGCCGCCGTGTACGTGCTGGCGCTCCAGCGGGCCGCCGCCGCGGCGGCCGGGCAGCCGCTCGCCGAGGACCCGTACACCGAGCAGCGCCTGCCGGGCAGCCCGCGCACCGGCGTGCTGCTGGTCTGCCCGAAGGACTTCGGCAACCGGCCGACCGCCGTGGCCGTCGACGTGCGCCGCGAACTCGCCACCACCCGGCGCCAGTTGAGCCGGATGACCGGCATCGGCGGGCTGATCGCCGTGCTGCCCGAGGGCGTCGACTTCGACCTGGCCGCCGCCGAGGACGGCACGCCCGTACGGTCGGACGAGCAGCTGACCGCCTCCGTCGAGGCGATGCCCGCCGCCTACAGCCCGGACTGCCTCTCCACCTGCGAGCTCGGCTTCCACTGCCGCTCCCGGGCCCGCTGTGACGACCGGGTCGAGCAGCTCGGCCGGGGCGTGCGCGGCGAGCTGGGCAGCATCCGCACGGTGGCGGCCGCCCTGGCCGCGGCCGACGGCACCGGCCGGGCGGACGACGCCGCCGAGCGCCTGGCGTACGCGGCGGCCCTGCGGGCGGAGGCGCTGGGCGCGAGGGCTCTGGATGTGGAATCCCTGCGCGCCGAGGCCCCGCACCCCGAGGCCCTGCACGCGGAGGCACTCGCGGAGGCCCTGTCGGCATGAGCCTCCTCACCACCCTCGCCCGGCTGGAGGCCGTCCGCAGCGGGCGGGCCGAGCCGCTGGCCACCGTCCGCCACCGGCACCTGTCCGAGCGCCCGATGGTCGTCGTCCCCCTGACGGCCGCCGGTGAGGCCGGCGCGCCGCTGGCCGTGATGCTGGGCACCGACCGCGACGCGCCCCGGCTGCACCTGGTGCCGCAGCCGCTCAACCGCACCCTGCGCTTCGACTTCCTGGCCGAACTGGCCGCCGACCTCCTGCCCTACCTGGAGTCCTTCGGCGAGGACGTCGAGCAGATCGAAGGCTCCGAGAAGGACCCGGAGACCGGCGAGAAGACCCAGGTCTTCCGCGAACTGTGCGCCGACGCACCACAGTTGATCGTGCCCAACGGCGCCGGCGTGCAGCACCTGGCGCTGATCGGCCGCTCCACCCGGTTCCGCCGCACCGCCGAGGACGCCGACCCGGGCCCGTACCCGGCCCCTCTGCGGGTGCCGCTGCTCGGCCGCTGGCTCACCCACCTCACCGACCGCGCCCAGGTGCCGGGCTCCAGCCTGCTGCTGCCGATGACCGGCCTGCTCGCCCGGCACTGGGCCACCGGCCAGAGCCACCTGGAGGACCAGCACCTGGCCGCCCACCTCGCCTGGCACGCCCCGCCGCCCGGGCTGACGGGCGCGCAGGCCGCGGAGCTGGCCGAGTCCGCGCGGGACGAGCGCCAGCAGCTGCTGCACCCGCCGGCCGGCCCCGCCACCGACCCGCGCTTCGACGAGGTCGTGCTCGCCCCGGCGATCACCCGCTACGACGCGGCCGTCGGCGCCCTCCAGCACGCCGTCGAGCAGGCCGACGGGACGGCCGCCACCCGCGCCCGCACGGCCGTCCGGGGAGCGGTCGCGGGCCTGGAGCAGGCGCTGTCCGAGGCGCTGCTGCCGACCTGGCGGGACGTCTGGCAGGGCCTGGACCTGCTGCGCGCCCTGCCGCCGGGCGGCCACCTGGAGGAGCGCTGGACGGGCGACCGCTGGTCCTACACCGGCCACCGCGACCGCCTCGCCGCCGGCGAGCCCCCGCAGCCCCGCCAGGACGACGCCGTCACCGCCGCCCGCAAGCTCGCCCAGCGCGAACGCGAGCAGGCCCGCCTCGACGTGCAGGAGGCGCTGGACGATCCGCTGGCGATGGCCGAACACCGGCTGTCCGGCGAGGCGTTCAGCGGCACGGTGACGGTGGTGGTGCCGGACTGGGACACCACCGGCCGCTCCCCCAAGCCCCGCCCGCTGATCACGCTGCGCACCGCCGACCGCCCGCACGCCGACCTCGGCCGGGAGGCGCACCGCGTGCACGGCGCCTCCGCCCAGAAGGCGCGGATCGTCGCGGTGGACCCGGCGGAGGGCACCATCACCCTGCGGGTGGTCTCCGGCATGGGCCGCAGGAAGGACCCGGAGCCCGGCAGCCTGCCCGAGCCCGGCGAGACCGTCACCTTCACCCTGTTCGAGCTGACCGTCCGCCAGTCGGCCCCGCTGCCCGAGCCGGACGACACCCCCTGGACGCACGGCGGCCCGCCCGGCGCAGCGCCGGCACCCGCCAACTCCACCGTCGTCAGCGAGGATTGGGAATGACGAGCACGCAGTCCCCCGGCGCGGCAGCCGATGCCGCCGTGGCCCGCATCCTGGCCGCGACCGTCCACCCCGCGCCCGGCGCCCCGCGCGGCGTGGTGGTCGACTCCCCGCCCGGGGCCGGCAAGTCGACCCTGGTGGTGCGGGCCGCCCGCGAGCTGGTGGAGGCCGGCGAGCGGCTGATGATCGTCGCCCAGACCAACGGCCAGGTGGACGACCTGGTCGGCCGACTGGCCGATAAGGCACCGGAGTTGACGATCGGACGGCTGCACGCGACCGACTCCCGCCCCGGCCCGGAGGTGCTGAAGCACGCCAACGTCACCCCCTCCGACAAGGTCGCCGACCTGGTCGAGCACGACGTGGTGGTCTCCACCTCCGCCAAGTGGCAGTGGGTGCGCACCGAGGCGCCGTGGCGGCACGCGATCGTCGACGAGGCGTACCAGATGCGCTCGGACGCCCTGCTCGCCGTCGCCCGGCTCTTCGAGCGGGCGCTGTTCGTCGGGGACCCGGGCCAGCTGGACCCGTTCACCGTCGTCGGCACCGAGCAGTGGGCGGGCCTGTCCTACGACCCGTCCGGCAGCGCCGTGGTGACGATGCTGGCGCACAACCCGCAGATCGAGCCGCACCGGCTGCCCGTCTCCTGGCGGCTGCCCGCCAGCGCGGCCCCGCTGATCTCGCGGGCGTTCTACCCGTACACCCCGTTCCGCTCCGGCACCGGCCCGGGCGAGCGCACCCTCACGGCCTCCGTCCGCCCGGACGGCTCGGCGCTGGACGCGGCGATCGACCGGGCCGCCGAGCACGGCTGGGCCCTGCTGGAGCTGCCCGCCCGGCACACCGTACGGACCGACCCGCAGGCGGTGGCGGCCGTCGCGGCGACGGTGCGCCGGCTGCTGGAGCGCGGGCTGACGGCCCGCTCCGAGCAGGGCGAGGCGCCGCTGACCGCCGACCGGGTCGCGGTGGGCACCGCCCACCGGGACCAGGCGGCGGCCGTACGGGCGGCGTTGGTGAAGGCGGGCGTCCCGGTGGACGGCGAGGCCGGGCCGGCCGTCACGGTGGACACCGCCAACCGGCTGCAGGGCCGCGAGTACGACGTCACCGTGGTGCTGCACCCGCTCTCCGGACGCCCCGACGCGACGGCCTTCCACCTGGAGACCGGCCGCCTGTGCGTGCTCGCCTCCCGCCACCGGCACGCCTGCATCGTGGTGGCCCGGGCCGGGATCGCCGAGCTGCTGGACGAGCACCCGGCCACCGAGCCGGTGCAGTTGGGCGTCCCGGTGGCCTTCCCGGACGGTTGGGAGGCCAACCACCAGGTGCTGCAGCACCTGAGCGGCCACCGGGTGCACCTGCGCTGAGGGCTCAGTCCTCCGTCTCGCACACGGCGAAGGCGACGACGGAGCCCCGCTCGGCCTGGGCGCTCCAGCCCGTCGCGTCGGCGGTCGGCCCGCTGGCGCGCACCGGCCCCTCGGCGTCGGGCTGGAGCCGGTAGCCGCCGCCGGTGAGGTGGGTGCCGCGCGGGCAGGTCGCGGTGGAGACGCCGCCGGGGGCGCTGACCGGCCCGGTGACCACCTGGGCGGTCTCGGCGGCGCGGGCCGGCGGGGCCGCCGCGAGGGAGGCGGGCAGGGTGAGGACGACGGCGGACAGGACGGTACGGGTGCGCATGCGGGCCTCCACGGGCCTTCGACGGCTGGACACCCGGGACAACCGGTTCGCATGCGATCCGGATGCGCCCCCGACGCCTGTCGGACGCACGGCGCACGGGGCACTGCCCCGGCGTGAACTCCGGAAGTCCGGCGCACGGCCGGGGAATAGCGCTCGCACGCGCACCGTTCCGTTACCGGCCGTCCGCGCGCGACAATGGACGACGGCCACGACCGGGCGGGCGGCCCGGAGCAACCCCCGCCCACCCCACCCTCAGACCCCGGAGGTGTCCGTCCATGCCCGACTCCCGTGCAGAGTCGACCCAGCCCGCCAGGCGACTGCGCCCGGTGGAACTGCTCTTCGAGCCCCAGGCCTCCGAGCCCGAGCCGGAACGATTCTTCGACCTGGAGTCGATCGACGACCCGGCCGAGCTGCTGCGACGCTCCACCGAACTGGCCCTGGCGTTCCGGGCGGCCGCCGAGCGGGCCACCGACTTCCAGGCGGTCGCCGCCGCCCAGCTCGCCGACCCGCGCCGCTTCGACGCGCTCTCCGAAGCCGAGATCGCCGAGCGGGCCGACTGGACCGCGGACTACGCCGCCAAGATGATCGAGTACGGCCGCGGCCTCCTCCAGCCCCGCCGCCACGAGGACTGACCGCACGCCCCTGGCATATGCCGGTGGCGCGGAGGGTACGCGACCGCCCGTCCCCCTGTCCGGCGAACCGCGCTTTCCGCCCCACCGCCGCCGCGCACCGAGCACGCTGCCGGATGTGGACATCTGGACGCATCAGTCGGTGGAGTACGTCACCGTCGCCGGTGAGGCGTGGCTCGCCTCCGCCAGCGAGTACCCGCGCAGCATGCGCGCCCTGTGGGAGACCCGCCCCTGGGCGCCCACCGTGCTGCCCTGCGGGCGGGCCTTCGACGTGATCAGCATGCCGGGCCTGTTCGGCCGCCGGGTCCTGGACGAGCTGTGGGCCTCCGGCCCCGGCTGCGGCCCGGTGGCGACGTACCGGGGCCGGACCCTGCTGTTCGTCCAGCCCGGTGCGGCGCCCCGGCTGCGGCGGCTGCTGGCCTGGGAGGAGTGGGCCCGGGACGTCCCGCCGCTGCTCTGCCACGGCAAGGGGGACGCGGTGACCGTCCCGCCCGTCCAGCGGATGGTGCACGGCCCGGAGTCGCCCGGGCAGGGCTCCGGGCGGTGGATCGTCGCCCCGGAGGAGCGCGAGCCCCGGCTGCCGGGTGCCTCCGTCACGCTCTGGGCCTGCGTCCGGGCCGCGCGGGAGCCGGTCGGGGCCGCCCCCGCCGGATCCGCGGTGCTGTCCGGCAGGTGAACGCGGACGGCAGGTGAACGGGGGGCGGCCGGTATTCGATTTTGGTCCGGCCGCGGGGCGCTGCTAGAGTCTTCCCTGTCAGCAGGCGCCGCTAGCTCAGTTGGTTAGAGCAGCTGACTCTTAATCAGCGGGTCCGGGGTTCGAGTCCCTGGCGGCGCACAGACAGCCGGAAGGCCCTTCGCGAGAGCGAAGGGCCTTCCGGCGTTCTCCGGCGCTTTCGGCTGCACGGGGCGGCGACCGGTCCGCCCGCCGAAGCGGACGGACCGGCCCGGCGGAATCAGCGCCCGCGCAGCGCGCGGTAGCGGGCGACCAGCTCGGCGGTGGAGCTGTCCAGCTGCTCCGCGCCCTCACCGGTCAGCAGCACCGGCTCGATCCGCTTGGCGAGCACCTTGCCCAGCTCGACGCCCCACTGGTCGAAGGAGTCGATGTTCCAGACCGCGCCCTGGACGAACACCTTGTGCTCGTACAGCGCGACCAGCTGCCCCAGCACCGAGGGGGTCAGCTCCCCGGCCAGGATCGTGGTGGTCGGGTGGTTGCCCTGGAAGGTCTTGTGCGGCACGAGCTCGGCCGGCACGCCCTCGGCGGCGACCTCCTCCGGCGTCTTGCCGAAGGCCAGCGCCTGGGTCTGGGCGAAGAAGTTGGCCAGCAGCAGGTCGTGCTGGGCGACCAGGCCGGGCAGCAGGTCCGCGACGGGCTCGGCGAAACCGATGAAGTCGGCCGGGATCACCTTGGTGCCCTGGTGCAGCAGCTGGTAGTAAGCGTGCTGACCGTTGGTGCCGGGGGTGCCCCAGACCACCGGGCCGGTCTGCCAGTCGACGGGGGTGCCGTCGCGCGTCACCGACTTGCCGTTGGACTCCATGTCCAGCTGCTGCAGGTAGGCGGTGAACTTGGACAGGTAGTGCGAGTACGGCAGCACCGCGTGCGCCTGGGCGTCGAAGAACGCGCCGTACCAGACGCCCAGCAGGCCGAGCAGCAGCGGGACGTTCTCCTCCGCCGGGGCGGTGCGGAAGTGCTCGTCGACGAGGTGGAAACCGTCCAGCATCTCGCGGAAGGCGTCCGGGCCGATGGCGATCATCAGCGAGAGGCCGATCGCCGAGTCGTAGGAGTAGCGGCCGCCGACCCAGTCCCAGAACTCGAACATGTTGGCCGTGTCGATGCCGAAGTCCTGCACGCCCCGGGCGTTGGTGGACAGCGCCACGAAGTGCTTGGCCACCGCCTCGGTGCCGGCGCCGAGGCCCGTCAGCAGCCAGTCCCGGGCGGAGACGGCGTTGGTGATGGTCTCGATGGTGGTGAAGGTCTTCGAGGCGACGATGAACAGTGTCTCGGCCGGGTCGAGGTCGCGGACGGCCTCGTGCAGGTCGGCGCCGTCCACGTTGGAGACGAACCGGACGTCGAGGTCGCGCTTGGAGAACGAGCGCAGCACCTCGTAGGCCATCGCCGGGCCGAGGTCGGAGCCGCCGATGCCGATGTTGACGACGGTGCGGATCGGCCGGCCGGTGTGCCCCGTCCACTCGCCGCTGCGGACCCTGTCGGCGAAGGCCGCCATCTTGTCCAGGACGGCGTGCACCTCGGGCACCACGTTCTCGCCGTCGACCTCGACCACGGCGCCGCGCGGGGCGCGCAGGGCGGTGTGCAGGACGGCCCGGTGCTCGGTGACGTTGATCTTCTCGCCCCGGAACATGGCGTCGCGCAGCTCGGCGACGCCGGTGGCGGCCGCGAGGTCGCGCAGCAGCGCCAGCGTCTCGTCGGTGACCAGGTTCTTGGAGAAGTCCACGTGCAGGTCGCCCACCTGGAGCACGTGGCGGCGGCCGCGCTCGGGGTCGGCGGCGAACAGGTCGCGCAGGTGGGTGTCGCCGAGCTCGGCCCGGTGCTTGCCGAGCGCGGCCCACTGGGGGGTGCGGTCCAGCGGGGTGCGGGCGTCGGCGCGGGTCTCCGACATCGGGGTTCCTCGATTCATCTGGGTGCGGATGAGTACCGGCAGGGCCAGGCGTGTGAGTCCCCGATATTGAGGAACTGTGCGAGGTCGAGCGGTGGCTTCCGGGGTGGTGCGCCGACTCCGTTGACGGCCTGCCCGGGTTCACCCTATGCAACCCGGGCGGCCGCTCCGTACATTCCGGCGTTCCGTCCGGGGCGTTCCGTCCGGGCGTTCAGCAGCGGGCTGCCGAGCCGTCACTTCCGCTCCACCACTTCCCCGTCACCTCCGCTCCGAGCGCAGGTCGAGCCCCCGCAGGACCTGGTCGACCAGCTCCGGATCGGCGCCGGTCTCGCTGCGGGCCGCGAGCATCTCGCGCCGGGAGGCGGCGATCATCTCCTGCTCGACCTCCCGGGCGGCACGCCACTGGCTCAGCCGCAGCTTCGCCTCGGCGGCCT
Source organism: Kitasatospora sp. NPDC101183 (assembly GCF_044767945.1). Classification (NCBI taxonomy): domain Bacteria; kingdom Bacillati; phylum Actinomycetota; class Actinomycetes; order Kitasatosporales; family Streptomycetaceae; genus Kitasatospora; species Kitasatospora sp. NPDC101183. The sequence goes on from NZ_JBIWOW010000012.1 coordinate 41,024, forward strand.
CCTCCTCGGCGTAGTTCTCCGGGCAGAGCCGGGCCAGCCGGTCGTGCTGACGGTCCCGCAGCCGGTCGGCGACCTCGGAGGGCAGCTTGTCCTGCTCCTCCAGCTCGCCGAGCCGCTTGAGCCCGGCCTTGGCCGCGCGCCACCAGAGCTGCCGTACGGCCTGCTCGTGGGCGTCCTGGTCGATGTCCAACTGGAACCGCTTGGCCAGCCAGGGCAGCGTCAGGCCCTGGACCAGCAGGGTGAACAGGACGACGCTGAAGGCGATGAAGACCAGCCGGCCGCGCTCGGGGAAGTCCTCGCCGGAGTGCAGGGTCAGCGGGATGGCGAGGGCCAGGGCGACGGTGGCCACACCGCGCATGCCGGACCACCAGAGGATCACGCTCTCCTTCCAGCTGAAGGGGGTGTCCTCCTCGTCGCCGCTGCGCAGCTTCTTGGAGAGCCAGCCGGCGGGCAGCAGCCACAGCAGCCGGACGACCACGACCACGGCGATGACCACGGCCGCGTCGCCGAGGAAGCCCGTCCAGCCGCGGCCGGCCTCCTTGAGGACGGTGGCCAGTTCCAGGCCGATCAGGCCGAAGGCGACGCCGGTGATGAGGATCTCGACGACCTCCCAGAAGGCGTTGCCGACCAGCCGGTAGGAGACGGCGTCGGCGTCGGAGGCCCGCTCGGCGAGGTAGAGGGCGCAGATCACGACGGCGAGCACGCCGGAGCCGTGGATCTCCTCGGCGACGGAGTAGGCGGCGAAGGGCACCAGCAGGTTGAGCGCGACCTGCTGGGTCGGGTCCTCCAGCCGCTCGGCGAGCTTGGTGTTGACCCAGCCGAGCACGATGCCGACCACGACGGCGACGACGGCGGAGAGCACGAAGCGCAGCACGGCGTGGCCGACCGAGAAGTCCCCGCTGACCACGGCGTCGATGGCCAGGGAGTAGATGACGATCGCGGTGACGTCGTTGAACAGCCCCTCGCTCTCCAGGATCGCGACCAGGCGCCGGGGCAGCCCGACGCTGCCGGCGACGGCGACGGCGGCCACCGGGTCGGGCGGGGAGACGAGGGCGCCGACGGCGATCGCGGCGGCGAGCGGCAGGGCGGGCAGCAGCCAGTGCACCGTGCCGGCCACCGCGACGGTGGTGATCACCACCAGGAGGACGGCCAGCAGCAGGATCGATCTCGCGTTGGCCTTGAAGTAGCGCACCGAGGAGCGCCGGGCGACGGCGAAGATCAGCGGCGGCAGGACCAGCGGCAGGATCAGCTCGGGCTCGATGGAGACGTCCGGGATCTGCGGGACGAGCGCCATGACGATGCCGAGCAGGGTCATCAGGACGGGCTGCGGCACCCCCGTCCGGCGGGCGAGCGGCATGGTCACCACGGAGGCGAGCAGCACCAGGAAGAACAGGGGCAGCTGGCCCACGGGGAGGTTCCTCTCGACAACGGAAACGACGGGCACGACGGACGGCTGAGCGCCGTCCAGGATAAATCTGACAATGCGCCCATCGGTGAAGCCGCGCCGAACACCGGCTTGACCTCAAGCGGACTTCAGGTTCGAGGATCGGGGCTGTCGGTGTACCGAGTGGAGGGGAGTTCGCCGTGAAGGCAGTCGTCGTCCCGGAGTTCGGCGGTCCGGAGGTCCTGAGGATCGCCGCATTGCCCGATCCGGAGCCCGGGCCGGGCGAGGTGCGGGTGCGGGTGCACGCCGCCGGGGTGCAGCCGGTGGACCTGGCCGTACGGGCGGGGTACAGCCCGCCGGGGGCCGTACTGGCGCTGCCGGCCGTCCTCGGCAACGAGTTCGCCGGGGTCGTGGACCGGCTGGGGCCCGGCGTCGAGGGCTGGAAGGCCGGGGACGAGGTGATCGGCTTCCGGACGCTGACCGCCCAGGCCGAGCTGGTCGTGGTGGACGCCGGCCAGCTGGTGGCCAAGCCCGCCGCGATGCCCTGGGAGCAGGCCGGCGCGCTCTCCGCCTCCGGCCAGACGGCGCACACGGCGCTCGGCGTGCTCGGGGTCGGCCCCGGGGACACCCTGCTGGTGCACGGCGCCTCCGGCGGGGTGGGCACCGTCGCCGTCCAGCTCGCCCGGGCCCTGGGCGCCACGGTGGTCGCCACCGCGAGCGAGCGCAACCACGACTACCTGCGCGGACTGGGCGCGATCCCCGTCGCGTACGGGGAGGGGCTGGCCGAGCGCGTCCGGGCGGTGGCGCCGCAGGGCGTGGACGCGGCGCTGGACGCCGCCGGGCGCGGGGCGCTGGAGGCCTCGCTCGGCCTGGTCGCCGACCGGGGGCGGATCGGCACCCTCGTCGACTTCGAGGGCGCCGCGGAGCACGGGGTGCACGCGGTGCGCACCGACCGCACGGCGGAGCGGCTCGGCCTGCTGGTCGGGCTGTGGGAGTCGGGCACGCTGCGGCTGGAGATCGCCGAGGCGCTGCCGATGGAGAAGGCCGCCGAGGCACACCGGCTGGTGGGGACGGGGCACGTGCGGGGCAAGGTGGTGCTGACGTTCTGAACCCCGCCGGGCGTTCCGAACCCCGTCGGGCGTTCTAAACCTCGCCGAGGGGACGGATTCCGGGCCGATTGTGTGTTTCGGCTGCTGACCAGGTAATGTTCTCCACGTCAGCAGGCGCCGCTAGCTCAGTTGGTTAGAGCAGCTGACTCTTAATCAGCGGGTCCGGGGTTCGAGTCCCTGGCGGCGCACAGACAGCCGGAAGGCCCTTCGCGAGAGCGAAGGGCCTTCCGGCGTTTTCGCCTCTCCCCGTGGCAGGAAAGGTGGGGAACAGGTCATTGCTGCCCTCCACGGCCGGTGACAGTCTGGCCGCATGAGAGCGCGCAGCGTGGTCATCGTCCTGTACGAGGGCGTGCAGAGCCTGGACGTCACCGGGCCGCTGGAGGTGTTCGCGGGTGCGGGCGCCGCCGCGCGGCGGCCGGGCGCGTACGAGGTGGTCACCGCCTCGCCCGGCGGCGCGGCCGTGCGCACCTGCAGCGGGCTGCGGCTGCTGCCGGACGCGGACCTGGCCGAGGTCGGGCCCGTGCACACGCTGCTCGTCCCGGGCGGGGAGAGCGGCGTGCTGCCGGACGCGGCGGTGGTCGCCGCCGTACGGGAGCTGGCCGGGCGGGCCGAGCGGGTCGTGTCGGTGTGCACCGGCGCCTTCGTGCTGGCCGAGGCCGGGCTGCTGGACGGGCGGCGGGCGACCACCCACTGGGCGTACTGCGAGGCGCTGGCCGAGCGGTACCCCGGGGTGGAGGTCGACCCCGATCCGATCCACGTCCGGGACGGGCACGTCGCCACCTCCGCCGGGGTCACCGCCGGGATCGACCTGGCGCTGGCCCTGGTGGAGGAGGACCTCGGGCGGGAGGCCGCGCTGCTGGTCGCCCGGCACCTGGTGGTGTTCCTGCGCCGGCCCGGCAACCAGGCCCAGTTCAGCACCCAGCTGGCCGCCCAGGTCGCCTCGCGGCAGCCGCTGCGCGAGGTCCAGCGGTGGATCGCCGAGCACCCCGAGGCCGACCTGTCGGTGGAGGAGCTGGCCCGCCGCTCGACGCTGTCCCCCCGGCACTTCGCCCGGGCCTTCGCCGCCGAGGTCGGCGTGACCCCGGGCCGGTACGTGGACGGGATCAGGCTGGAGGCCGCCCGCCGCCGGCTGGAGGACACCGACGAGGGCGTCGAGGAGATCGCGCGCTCCTGCGGCTACGGCACCCCGGAGGCGATGCGGCGCGCCTTCGTCCGGGCCCTGGCCGCCCCGCCCGCCGAGTACCGCCGCCGCTTCCGCCCCGCCCCCGATCCCCCTGGAGGTCACTGATGCGCATCGCCGTCCTGCTGTACGAGAACTTCACCGCCCTGGACGCCGTCGGCCCGTACGAGGTGCTGTCCCGCATCCCCGGCGCCGAGGTGGTGTTCACCGCCGCCCGGCGCGGGCCGGTGCGCACCGACATGACGAGCCTGGCGCTCACCGCCGACGCCTCGCTGGAGGAGGTGACCTCGGCCGATGTGCTGCTGCTGCCCGGCGGGCCGGGGACGATGGAGCAGCTCGGCGACGAGGCGGTGCTGGAGTGGGTGCGGGCGGTGGACGCCACCACCACCTGGACGACCTCGGTCTGCTCCGGCTCGCTGATCCTGGGCGCCGCCGGGCTGCTGGAGGGCCGCCGCGCCACCTCGCACTGGGTCTGCCTGGAGGAGCTGCGCCGCTTCGGCGCGGAGCCGTCGGGCGCGGAGCGGATCGTCGTCGACGGCAAGTACGCGACGGCGGCCGGGGTTTCGGCCGGCATCGACCTGGCGCTGACCCTCACCGGGCTGATGGCCGGGGCGCGGGTGGCGGAGTCGATCCAGCTGGTCATCGAGTACGACCCGCAGCCGCCGTACTCGGCGGGCTCGGTGGCCACCGCGCCGGCCGGGCTGGTGGAGGAGCTGACGGCCACCAACCTGCTGCTGACGTAGGCCGGTCGAGCCGGTGGCCCCACCCCCCCTCGGGAGGTGGGGCCACCGGCCGTGTCCGTCAGCGGCCGAAGTAGGAGTTGAAGTTCTTGGAGAACTCCTGCCCGCCGAACCGGTCCCAGTTGATCGACCAGGTCATCAGGCCGCGCAGGTTCGGCTGCGCGCCCGAACGCGGGCTGTACGTCCCACAGTTGGCCAGCTTGGTGAGGCAGTCCAGCGCCTTGTTCACCTCGGCCGGGGCGACGTAGCCGTTGCCCGCGTTGGTGGTGGCCGGCATGCCGATGGCGACCTTGGAGGCGGGCAGCGGCGGGAACATGTTGTTGGTGTTGCCCGCCACCGGGAAGCCGTTGAGCAGCAGGTCGGTCATCGCGACGTGGAAGTCGGCGCCGCCCATCGAGTGGTACTGGCCGTCCAGGCCCATGATGGAGCCGGAGTTGTAGTCCTGGACGTGCAGCAGGGTGAGGTCGTCGCGCAGCGCGTAGATGACCGGCAGGTACGCCCCGGCGCGCGGGTCCTGGCCGCCCCAGGGGCCCGATCCGTAGTACTGGTAGCCGAGTTGGACGAAGAAGGTCTCCGGCGCCATGGTCAGCACGAAGCCCGGGCCGTACTTGGCCTTGAGGGTCTTGAGCGCCGAGATCAGGTTGACGATGACCGGGCTGGTCGGGTTCTTGAAGTCGGTGTCGCCGGTGTTGAGGGAGAGCGAGTGGCCCTCGAAGTCGATGTCCAGGCCGTCCAGGCCCCACTTGTCGATGATCGCCGAGACGGAGCTGACGAAGGTGTCGCGGGCGGCGGTGGTGGTCAGCTGGACCTGGCCGTTCTGGCCGCCGATCGAGATCAGGACCTTCTTGCCCTTGGCGCGCTTGGCGGCGATGGCCGCCTTGAAGTCGGCGTCGGACTCGACGGTCGGGCACTCGGTGGCGGAGCAGCGGTTGAAGCGGATGTCGCCGGAGGTGACGGAGGTGGGCTCGCCGAAGGAGAGGTCGATGATGTCCCAGGAGTCGGGGACGTCGGCCATCCGGGTGTAGCCGGCGCCGTTGGCGAAGCTGGCGTGCAGGTAGCCGACCAGGGAGTGGCCGCCGGGGGTGCCGGTGGGCGTGCCCGTGGGGGTGCCGGTGGGGGTGCCCGTGGGCGTGGCGGTCGCGGTCGGGCTGCTCGTCGCCGTCGGGGAGCTGCTGGCCGTCGGGGAGGCGGTCGCGGTGGGCGAGGCGGTGGCCGTCGGGGAGCTGCTCGGGCTGGGCGCGCCCGGGCCGTCCAGGGAGACGTCGTCCGCGTAGTAGGTGCCCTGGCCGTACCAGCCGTGGGTGTAGACGGTGGCGCTGGTCTGGTTGGCGCCGGTGGTGAAGCTGACGCTGAGCTTCTGGTACGCCCCGCCGGTGCCGGGCGTCCAGGTGCTGGGGCCGCCGCCGTCGACGCCGAGGTAGACGTAGCTGCCGTTGACGTACGCGCTGAGCGTGTACGTGGTGCTGGGCGCGACGGTGACGGTCTGGCTGCACTGGGCGGTGTCGCCCGCGGTGGCGGCGCCGGCCAGGGCGTAGCCGCCGCTGTGCACCGGGCTGGTGACGACGCTGCCGGCGTTGCCGGTGCAGCTCCAGGGGCCGAGCGAGCCGGACTCGAAGCCGCCGTTGACCAGGAACTCCCCGGCCGAGGCGGCGGGCGCCAGGCCCAGGGTGACGCCGACGAGGGTCGCCGCGGCGACGGCGGAGGCGGTGCCGGCGGCGAGCGCGGCGCGGCGGTGCTTGGACGGACGGCCGGTGGGCGGGCCGGAGGGCGGCGGGGTTCTGCGCATGGGGGCGCTCCTGCGGGTGGACGCGGTCGTGGGGGACGTCCGAGGGCACGCCGGAGCCGCGCCAGTGGGGGGAACGGCCCGGCCTGGCACCCAAGTTGGACTAGACCACTGAAGTGGATGCGGCAGTACGGTGTCAATGGTCCAGACCGGTTACGGCCCCTGCGGCGCCCCGCCCCGGTTGCCGGTGGTGACACCCCGTCGAAGGATGGAGGGGTGACCGAGCCCGGCTACCTCCGCCACCCCCACCTGCACGGCGACCTGCTCGCCTTCACCGCCGAGGACGACGTCTGGCTCGCGCCCCTCGAAGGCGCCGCCACCGGCCGCGCCTGGCGCGTCACCTGCGACCGCAGCCGCGTCGCCCACCCCCGCTTCTCCCCCGACGGCGCCACCCTCGCCTGGACGGGCTGGCTCGGCCCCGCCCCCGAGGTGTGGACCGCCCCCGTCGAGGGCGGCGAGTCCGCCCGGCTCAGCCACTGGGGCAGCCAGGACACCCGGGTCCGCGGCTGGCTCCCCGACGGCGAGGTCCTGGCCGTCACCTCCTACCACGAGCCCTTCGCCCACTACACCTGGGCGCACTCCCTCCCGCCCGACGGCTCCCCCGGCAGGCGGATGCCCTGGGGCCCGGTCGGCGACGCCCAACTCGCCCGCGACCACACCGTCCTGCTCACCGGCACCGCCCCGCACGAACCCGCCGCCTGGAAGCGCTACCGGGGCGGCGCCACCGGCCGCCTCTGGGTCGACGGCGAGCGGGTCCTGCCCGACCTCCCCGGCCACCTCGCCGCGCCCATGGTCGTCTCCGGCCGGATCGCCTTCCTCTCCGACCACGAGGGCATCGGCAACCTCTACTCCTGCCGCCCCGACGGCACCGACCTGCGCCGCCACACCGACCACGCCTCGTACTACGCCCGGCACGCCTCCACCGACGGCGCCCGCGTCGTCTACCAGCACGCCGGGGACCTCTGGCTGCTCGACGGCCTCGACGCCCCCGCCCCGCACCGGCTGCACGTCCCCCTCGGCGGCGCGCGGGCCGGCCGCCGCCCGTACCGGGTCGGCGCCGCCTCCCAGGTCAAGGACCTCGCCTGCGACCAGACCGGCCGGGCCGGGGTCATCACCGTGCGCGGCAGCCAGTACTGGCTCACCCACCAGGACGGGCCCGCCCGTGCCCTGGCCGACACCCCCGGCGTGCGCACCCGGCTGCCCGTGATCCTCGGGCACACCGGCGAGGCCGCCTGGGTCACCGACGCGGAGGGCGCCGACGCGATCGAGGTCGTCCCGCTGCCCGGGCAGGGCTCGCCCGCGCACCACCGCAGGGTGCTCGCCGCCGGGCGGCTCGGCCGGGTCCTGGAGCTCACCGCCTCCCCCGACGGCGCGCACCTCGCCGCCGTCGCCTCGGACGGGCGGCTGCTGCTGGTCGCGGCGGCGGACGGCGCCGTACGGGAGGTCGCCTCCTCCGAGTACGGGCCCGTCGGCAGCGCCCGCTTCTCCCCCGACTCGCACTGGCTCGCCTGGTCCCAGCCCGTCGCCGGGCGCTCGCTGCGCCGCATCCGGCTGACCAGGGTGGACGGGAGCGGGCCGATCACCGAGGTCACCGACGGCCGGTTCGAGGACGAGCAGCCCGTGTTCACCCGGGACGGGCGCTACCTGGCCTTCCTGTCCTGGCGCGGCTTCGACCCCGTCCACGACGTCCACACCGGCGACCTCTCCTTCCCCGTCGGCTGCCGCCCGTACCTCGTCCCGCTCGCCGCCGACACCCCCTCGCCGTTCGCGGCCACCTCCGCCTCCGTCGAGGGCAGCGGGGAGGGCGGCGACGGAACCGTCCGCGTCGACCCGGAGGAGATCGGCGAACGGCTGCTCCCCTTCCCCGTCATCGCCTCCAAGTACTCCGCCACCGACGCCGTGCGCGGCGGCCTGGTCTGGCTGCGCTGGCCCATCGCCGGCACCCTCGGCCAGACCTTCGCCAACCCCGAGGACACCTCCGGCCGCCCCTCCCTCGAACACTTCGACCTCGCCCGGGGCACCCGCACCACCCTCGCCGACCGGCTCGACGGCTACGCCGTCTCCGGGGACGGCGGCTCCGTCGCCGTCTACTCCGCCGGCACCCTGCGGATCGTCCCCGTCGGGGCGCCCTCCGCCGGGACGTCGGTCGACCTGCGCCGCATCGTCCACACCGTGCACCCCGCCGCCGAGTGGCGCCAGGCGTACCACGAGGCCGCCCGCATCGTCCGCGACCAGTTCTGGGACGAGCGGATGTCCGGCCTGGACTGGCCCGCGCTCGTCGCCCAGTACGAGCCCCTGCTGATGCGCGTCTGCACCCCGGACGACTTCGCCGACCTGCTGCGCGAACTCCTCGGCGAACTCGGCACCTCCCACGCCTACGTCACCCCCTCCCGCCGCGCCGAGGGCCCCACCGCCGGCGGCCTCCCCCTCGGCCTGCTCGGCGCCAACGCCCACCGCGTCCCCGACGGCCGCTGGCTCGTCGACCGCGTCCTGCCCGGCGAGTCCTCCGACCCGCGCGCCCGCGCCCCGCTCGCCACCCAGGGCGTCCACGACGGGGACGAGCTCGTCGAGATCGGCGGCCACCCGGTCGACGGGCGCCTCGGCCCCGGCCCGCTGCTCGCCGGCACGGGCGGCACGACCGTCGAACTCGCCCTGCGCACCGGCCCGGACGGCCCCGTACGGCGGGTGACCGTCACCCCGCTCACCGACGAGCGGCCCATCCGCTACCAGGACTGGGTCGCCAAACGGCGCCTGCTGGTACGGGAGTTCAGCGACGGCCGGTGCGGATACCTGCACATCCCCGACCTCGGTGGCTCCGGATGGGCGCAGTTCAACCGGGACTTGAGGCGCGAACTCGACAAGCCCGCCCTGGTACTGGACGTCCGGGGCAACGCGGGGGGCAACGTCTCGGAGCTGGTGCTGGAGAAGCTCACCCGGCACGTCCTCGCCTGGGACTTCTCCCGCGACCGCCTGCCCGTGCGATGGCCCCGGCACGCGGTGCGCGGACCGCTCGTCGCCCTCGCCGACGAGGCCACCAGCTCGGACGGGGACGTGATCATCGCGGCGATCAAGCTGCTGGGGCTGGGGCCCGTGATCGGGACCCGGACCTGGGGCGGGGTCGTCGGCATGACCGGGCGGCACACCCTCGGGGACGGCACGCAGGTCTCCGTGCCGAAGAACGCCTCCTGGTTCGGGGGCGGGCTCGGATGGTCGGTGGAGAACCGGGGCGTCGAGCCGGACGTGCACGTGCTGCGCGGGCCCGGCGACTGGGCGCGCGGGCGGCACCCCGAGCTGCACGCGGCGGTGCAGCTGGCGCTGGAGCTGCTGGAGGACACCCCGGCCGCGGAACCGCCGGCGGCGGACACGCCGAAGCCGGACCTGCGGCGGCCTCCCCTGCCGCCGCGGGACCGGTGAGTTCTAGCTCCAGGGGTCGCCCTCGGAGGTCATGTTCTCGGCGGCGAGGCGGTCCGCCTCCTCCTGCGCGCTCTTCTCCGCCGTGTCGCGGCTGCGCTCGACGTCGTTGCTGTACGCGTCGGCGGCCTCGTCGTGGGCGAGGGCGGCGCGTTCGGACGGATTGGCGGTCTCCTGCGCCTTGTGGCGGAAGCGGTCGAAGATGCCCATGGCCCCTCCTTCTGAGGACGGGATGCCGGAGTACCGGGGTGCTCCCCCACTCTCACACCGGTCGTACACGGGCGCACCTTGGGTCGTTGGTCCCTGGTGGGAGCGCCCAAGGGCCGTGGTGCGCGGGTGTGCGGCGGGCGCAGATTGGAGCTGTCGGACTGGAGTCGTCTGTCTGGAGCCCGCCGTGACCGTCGTCCCTGCTGGAAGCCCCACCCAGGACCACCACGCCCCGGACCACCACGACGGGCCGCGCCGCCGGGTCGGCTCGATGGCCGCCCTGGACGGGCGGCTGCCCGGGGCGCACGACCTGCTGCTGATGCAGTGCCCCAGCTCCCTGCGGCCCCTCGGCGGCGGCGAGCTGCCCGACTGGGCGCGGGCCGTGCTGCGGGCGCACCCGTGGGTGACGGTCGGGCGCGCGCCCGCCACCGTCGGCAGCCCGGTCGACCTGCCGCACCCGCAGCGCTGCGTCCGGGACCCGGAGGCGGCGCCCGAGCTGTGGTTCCCGGTGACGGTGCGCGGCCCGCGCCCGGGGCAGCGGCTCGACGCGCTGGCGCCCTGGGCGGCGGTGGCGCGGACCATTCGGCCGGAGCAGCTCGTGGCGCGACGGGCCCGGCTGGCCCCGTCCCGCGTCCTCGGCATCCCCGCGCTGGCCCTCCTGCCAGAGGCCGGGCGCATCATCGCGGACCACCGCCTGCCCTGGGGGCCGATCGGCGCCGCCGCGTACGAGCTGGGCACCGGCGTCCCGGTGAGCGGGCCGCTCAGCCCGCTACGGCTCGTCCTGCGCGCCCCGCAGCCGGTCAGCCGGCGGGACGCGCTCCAACTCCGGCGGGCGCTCAGCAAGTTGCCGGTACCCGTGCAGGCGGAGCTGGAGACGCGGCACGGGGCCGTACAGCTCGCCGAGTACGCGGCGGGGCCGCGCACGGTCACGCTCTTCACGGCGGAGGGGGCGCGGGAGGTGCGGGACCCGTGGTTCCCGCAGGGGTGAACACCCGCGCGGCATCGGCTGCGCGGAGTTATTTCGCCGCCGTTCCCCACCGTCCACCCCCCACCCGCCTGGCGGCGGGCGCCCACCCCGGGGCTGGCGCCCAACGCAAGCGAGGCCCGGCACCCCGGTGAGGGTGCCGGGCCAGCCTTCTGCGGCCAAAGCCCGTTGCCGAGAGCAAGGGCCGCGACCTGGGGCCTCACCACGCGGCGCTGCAGGCCCGGAGTCGGCCATCGCTGGCGCCACATCAGCCCTTGCCGTCGGGGCTTCGGGCGTACACGTGATGGTCGTGGCCGATCCGACAGGCGCCCAACGCGAGCGAGGCCCGGCACCCTGGTGGGGGTGCCGGGCCTCGCTCGACTGTGGAGCGCCAGGCCCGGGTTGCACGGACTCTTCCTACTGAAAGTAGGACGTGCTCTGGTAGCACCGCTGACGCCTGACCAGGAGATTTCCTCCTGGCGACGAGGAAAAGACTACCAGCTCAACGCACATGGTTCGAACGCACCATCAGTTACCCGGCTCGGTTCGGCGGCCGCGTCGGCCGGGGCCGGCGGGGAGGGCGCAGCGCGCGTTCGATCCGGTCCGCCTCGTGGGCGAGTTCGGCGCGAAACGCCTCCCAGGTGGCTTCCTGGCAGACCTCGCGGAGGTACTGCTCGTCGGCGATCGCCCGGCGGCGGTCGGGGCCGAGCCGGAGGACCAGCCAGGTGAGGAGCCACATCACGCGTCACTCACCGGCTGACGGTTGAAACGACGCCCCAGGACGACCAGGGGCTCCTCGATGGGCTGCTTCGCGAGGTAGGAGGCCGACCAGGCGACGCCCCAGCGGGAGCAGGTCGGGCAGTTCCAGGTCCTCCCGGCCTCGTTGGCGTCTCCTATGAAGTCGACCGCCGAGCCGCAGGGGCAGAGGGGAGGGCTGTTCATCGGTGGCTCCGGTCGAACCGCCGGAGGAGGATCGGTTCGGAGACGATGACACCGGAGTTGAGGACGGCCCCGAACGCCATCAGGCACAGGGGAAGATCCGCAGGCCCGGGGAGTACCCAGAAGGCAAGTGCTGCCACTCCCCCGCTCAGCACCCCGATGATGCCGATGGCGATCAGCGCATCGGAAGGCCGGTTCATTCGACGTCCCCGAGGCGCGACTTCGCCGGGATGAGGACGAAGGCCAGTCTCACCCCGTCCGGCGAAGGCTGGAGAGCGGCGGGATCGACCGTCCGCTCGATCCCGCCGCCGACAGGGCGTACGTAGGCGAGCCCGCCCCGGGTGTCCATGTAGACGACCTCTTCGTCGGCCGTCACATCCTTGACCACCTCCCCAACTTCAGGCAGATAGGGCGTCTGAACGGTCGCCTTCTTGCGCACCATGACAGCAACTCCGCTCCGTAGTTCGATGACTACCCAGGGCTGCTTACTGTGGTTTATAGTCGGCGTCGCCTTCAACCTTGCACAAAGGAAGGAACGGGACTAACGATCATGAACCGCAAGGAACTTGATCCGGATTCCTCGCCCGCTGCCAAGTTTGGGGCGCAGGTTCGCGAGCTCAGAGAAGCCCGAGGCTGGACTCAGGAGCATCTGGCGACACTCACGGGCTACTCATCCGTACATGTGTCCGCCATCGAAACTGGTCGCAAGCCTCCGACTGAGCGTTTCTCTAGAAGACTTGACGTGGCCTTTGAGACACCGGAGCGCTTCGAGCGGGAGTGGCGGAACGCTGGGCGCCGTGTCTTGTTCGAGGGATTCAGCGACTACCTGCGCAGCGAGGCCAGCGCAGTGGCCCTGCGATTGTTCGAGATCAACATCATTCCGAGCCTCTTCCAAACTCCCGCCTATGCCAGGGCCTATCAGGAAGCGCGAGTCCACCGAGGGCGCGCAACTCAGCAGCAGGCCGAGGAACGCCTGACGATGCTGCTGCACCGGCAGCAGCATCTCCACCGACACCCAGCACCCCGGGTTCACGCGGTGATAGACGAGGGATGCCTGCATCGCGCGATCGGCGGGCGCGATGTCATGCTGGAGCAGCTCAAGCACCTGGAGGAACTGAGCCACCAACCTCAGTTCGTCATCCAGGTAAGCCCGTTCTCCCTTGGAGAAGACCGTCCGTTCGCCCACCCCATCACCCTGCTGACCATGCCGAACCGGGCGCACGTGGGCTACGGCGAGATTCAAGGAAGGGGCTTCCTCCAACGCGATCCGGACCCCCTGGCCGAGTGGGTCGGCGAGTACGATCAATTGCAGGTCGAGGCGTTGTCCCGAGCAGCAACTCGAAAGTTCATCCGGCGAGTTGGGAGGGGTTTTGAGCATGATCAACCTGGCGCAGGCCGCTTGGCGCAAGAGTAGCTACAGCGCCCAAGAAGGACAGTGCATCGAGGTTGCCGACGGGTTCCCCGGCCTCATGCCGGTGCGAGACAGCAAGAACCCTGGCGGCCCAGTCCTCATCTTCCCCTCCACTGCCTGGCAATCCTTCGTCACTGCCGTCCGCACCGGCGAGTTCGACGTCATCTAGCACATCCTGCATGCAGCCTGAGGCCCCAACTGCCACTGGGCAGTTGGGGCCTCAGTTCCCAACGAAAATTCGGAAGGGGCTTGAGCATGGACGACACCAGTTCCACCAGGTGGCGCAAGAGCACGTACAGCAGCAATGGCGGCAACTGCATCGAGGTCGACGACGCCCACCCCGGCACCGTCCGAGACTCCAAAGACCCCGACGGCCCCGCCCTGACCTTCTCCGTCGACGCCTGGCACTCCTTCGTCACCGCCGTCCGCACAGGCGAGTTCGACCCCCTCCACTGACTTCGGCTCGTCCACCTCGTCGCCTGCCTGCAGCACGAGGTCTCGGCCCGCGACGGTCACGGAGGCGAGGGCCGCATCCGCGCCGCCCGCTTCCCCGCCACCTGTTCTGAGCCGAATCCGCAGGCAGCGGTGGACGACCGGCCGGCACTCCGGGTCGGCCCGGCCGTCGACGAGAGGTCCGGAATCCCGGTCACCCCCCAGAATCCTGGGATACCGGGGCCCCGTTCGCCGATGGCAGGCTCACGGTGGCTCCGAGCACAGGGAACCACCGGAGCAGCGTCCCTGTCCCGGCTGCCCGTTCTCCTCGCACCGGCAAGGACCGGACGCGTAGGAGACAAGCCCGGCACAGCAGTTGTCATGCATATGACAGATCCCCACCATGAGCCCGAGGAGTTCCCACTGAACCGCACCGGTTTCCTCCGCCGCACCACCGGGCACACCGCCCTCGTTCTCAGCGCCCTCACGATGGTCTGCACACTCGGCACCGGAGCGGCCGACGCCACCCCGATCGGGAGGCCCCCGACGACCACCTGCAACCCGGCCACCGATCCGGTCTGGATCGAGGTCACCGCCTTCCAGGTCGACCCCGTGGTCACCGACTTCCTGGCGGTGAACGTCGCCGACGGGACGACCGGCCAGCGCACCGAGTCCCTGACCCAGGTCGACTCGGTCACGACCACGGTCAACCGCAGCGCCGAGATCACGGTCAACGTCGCCCCGCTCTTCGTCAAGGTGCAGGCCAAGGTCGGATTCTCCGTCCAGAACACCACGTCGAGCACGACGACCTCCCAGATCACCTCCACCTGGAACTTCAACAAGCCCGGCTACTACGGCCTCTACCGCGGAACCCGCAGGGTGCAGGGCTCCTGGGTGAAGTACCTGTGCGCCGAGACCGGCCCGAACACCGGCGTGTGGATCAACGCGCTCAGGGAGGGCGTCGGCACGTTCACCACCTTCGAGACGCCCGAGATCGGCACGGTCGTCTGCACCGTGCCGGAGCCCGCCGCCACCCTGCGCCGCGTCGCCCAGACGCGGTTGGGGTGCTGATCATCCGATGAAGCGCGAACGGACAGAGGAGAACACCATGACGGGCACATCACCCCGCATCCGCCGGTCCGCCCGGCGCTTCCTGCGCCCGGCCGGGACGGCCCTCAGGATCGCCCTCGCCACCACGATCCTCCTGGTGACGGCCGCCGTGGCGGCGAGCCCCGCGACCGCCGGCACCCAGCGCCTGACCGAGTGGAACTGGAACGGGTGGATATGTGACGGGTACTACCTGCGGATGAACACGCCCACACCGAACATGGTGCTGGAGTACGACCAGGCCTCCGACAACAAGGCGATCTACCAGCGCCCGTGGACAGAAGCGCCCACCCAGCAGTGGGAGGCCTGCCGTTCGGACAACAACCCGGCGCAATCCGACTACATCTTCAGGTCCAAGGCGGACAACAACTGCATCACTCTCTGGCACAGCTACATGGCGGAGGGACACTGGTTCTCCGTCGACCACTGCGACGGCCAGATCGGCGACAACCAGAGGTTCTGGATCTCCCACGACCCGGGCTCCGGCAAGCTGATGCTCCAGGTCCAGCACAGCAAGCTGTGGCTGGCGATCCAGGGCGACTTCGCCGGCAACGGCTCGCACGTCGCCCAGTACGCGAACCGCGCCACGGCCCTCACCTTCACGGCGATCTGACCCGAATCCGCGGGTAGCGGCTGAGGAGGCGGGCCGAGACGACGGCAGGTGCGCTTCCCGTTCGAGAAGGTCGTGGGTCCTGCGCCTGATCGACACGAACGTGGGAGTGCACCTGCCCGGTGAGAACGACATCCCGTCAGACGCGCAGCTCGGCGAGGTCCTCCGCGCCGAGTACGTGGTGGGCGAGGCCGGAGTCGAACCGGCACAGCCGAAGCGGGGGTGTTACAGACCCTTGGGCTCTCCCATGCCCAGCTCGCCCTCGGCGGAGGAAGTGGGGGTCGAACCCACACGGATGCTCGCGCACCCCAACGGTTTTCGAGACCGAGGCCGGCGCCACCTGTCGGCTGGCTCCTCCATGAACTGCATTGAACTGCCTTGTACTGCGCGGAGAGTGCGCGGATCGAACGCGCGCGGGCTTCCACCCGACTACGGCTTAGCAAGCCGCTGCCTTACCACTCGGCCAACCCTCCGGGTTGCTGCGCTGCCGGACGAGGATTCGAACCTCGAACTTCCCGATCCAGAGTCGGGCGTGCTGCCAGTTGCACCATCCGGCACTACGGGGCGGCGAAAACGCGGAAGCCGCCCGGAAGGGTTCTTTCCCTTCGGGCGGCTCGGCACGTGACGGTGCCGGTCTACCGCTGGAAGGGATACCCCTGGCTCTGCTGAGAACTCGAAGAACGCTGATACGACTGGTAGCTGCTCATGTCGTGCGTTCCTCTCCGTGGCGGCGGTGCCGGGCTGGTGCGCCTACTCTGCGGCACCCCGGCCGGACCGGGCAACCGCATTTCGGATCGGCCCCGCACTGGCAGTGGGCGGACAGGGTGAGACCGAATCAGCCGGAACTGCTGCGGGCGCCGCGGGCGCGGCCCGCGAGCCAGACGGCGACCCGCCTCTGCGACTCCTTGTCGGCGCGGGGATAGTCCCAACTCGCGTACCACTCCAGGTACTGCAGGATGTTCTCCGAGCGGCCCGGGTGGGCCACCGCGACGACGTCGACACCGACCTCGCCAGTCGAGCAGCCGACGTACACGCTGCCGTCGAGCGCCATCATGCCGAAGCCCGGGTGGCCCGCACGTACGCCGAGGAACGCCGATGCCGCACCCCGGCCCATGATGTCCCAGCGGTCCAGGAGCCGGACCCGGGTCCAGGCCTCCCCACGGCGTCGGTCCTGCCCGCTCAGGACGGCTCGGTGCGTGTGGGTGCCGCGAGGAAGCTGGACGAGGAACTCGCGCCGCCGGTCGTCGAAAAGGCCCGAGGAGACCGCCAGGTCGTACCAGTCCTCGTTGAGACGCTCGACGAGCCGTGGCGTTTCGTACCGGTGGGAGAAGCCACCGACAATGTCCTCGCGACGGTATCCGAAGACGATCGGCATCGTGCCGTCCGGCACGGCGTCCGGAATCACCTCAAGGCCGGCCCGCCGCAGCGGCCGGTACATCTTGCGTTCACGCTCCTGGATACCCACCGGTCACTGTCTACCAGGGCCGGCGCGCCAGGAATCCCCCGGCCCGGCCCTTCCTCCCGTCCGGCCGCCTTCCCACAAAGGCCCTCCCCCCACCGGCATCTCCCGCAAATGCGACTTCCACCCCCAGACGGCCTGTGGTAAGAAGACCGTGACTATCAACCACCTTGATCAGAAAGGGATCTGATGGACAGCCAGATCCTGAACGAGTTGGTTCCGGTGTTCACCTGGATCGCCACCGGTGCCGCCACCGAAGTGGGCAGGGGCGCCGCCGAGAGCTCCGCCTCCCAGATCCGGCGGCTGATGCAGCGCTGGCGCGAGCGCGGGAACGCCGAACTCCCGCAGGAGGCCCAGCCGGAGCAGGCCCAGCAGGAGGTGCGGAACCTGATCCTGACGGCCCTGGCGGAGGACCAGGACGGGACGCTCCGCGCGGACCTCGACCGGTTCCACCTGGAACTGTCCAGGCGGACGACGACCATCCACGTCGAAAAGGGAGTCGCGTTCGGCGGCGACAACCACGGGAACATCACCAACAACTTCGCATAGTCGGGCGGGTGTCCGGTGGGGCCTACCTTGCACCTCGGGAAGGGCACCGCATTCGGCGGTGACAATCTCGGGAAGGTCATCAACAACTTCTTCAGCCCTCCCAAGTGGATATGGATCGTTCTCCTGCTGGCACTTCTGGCCGGCGGTGCAATCTCGTACTACGCGTACCAGCAGGCCCACCACGGTGACGTCCAACTGACCGGGAAAGAGCAGTGGGCGGGCCCCCGCCCCACGAAGAACCACGAGACCCTCACCCTCAGGTTCGACACCACCGAGTCCCGCAGGTTCCTCCTCCTCTCCCTGAGCCTGATGGGCACCCGGGCCCACGATCCGGTCTGCCAGCAGCACGCGACCGCCACCGTCGCCCTCGCCTCCGGGACGGGAGCCGCGAGGACGGTCTCCCACAACCAGCCGACGCCCGTCCTGCTCCCCAGCGGCATGCCCGGGCCGTTCACCGTGACGCTCACCGTTGACCCCGGCTGCGAGATGAACGTGACCGTCGCCAACGCGACCCTCACCGACGAGTCCGTCGGCACTCTCTGAGCAAAGGAGTCCCGTTGCGGGGCGCTAGTAGAGCCGGCCTCGCCGGCACCCTGTTCGCGATGCTGCTGCTCCCCGGGTGCGACAGCGGCAGCGACACGTCGATCTTCAAGCAGGACGCCGTCCGGATCGGCACGAAGAACAACCAGCCCGGGACCAGCACGGAGACGGCCACCCACGGATGGTCCGGATTCGACGTGAGCGTCGGCGAGCAACTGGTCAAGACCCTCGGCAAATCCGGCTCCGGCGCCCACTTCAGCGACGTGGTGTCCAAACAGCGCGAGTCGGTGCTGACCACCGGCGCCGAGGACCTGGTGATCGCCACCTACTCGATCACGACCGACCGGACGAACAAGGTCTACTTCGCGGGCCCGTACGCGATGACGTACCAGGGCTTCCTGGTCCGCGCCGGCGATCCGGCCTGGCTCCACAGCCTCGACGACCTCGCCCGCAAGACCGTCTGCACCTGGAGCGGCACCACCTCGGAGGAGGAACTGGACCTCCAGGCCCCCGTCAAGGGATACCTCGTCCAGCACCTCACCGACGCCCAGGCCTGCCTCACCGAGCTCCGAGCCGGCCGGGCCGCCGCCCTCTCCACCGACCAGCTGATCCTCTATGGGCTGCAGAAGGAGAACCCCGAGATGGTCGTCGTCCCCGAAGTCACCATCGGCGTCCCCAATGCCTACGGCATCGGCATCAAGAAGGAACGCCTCGACGACTGCATCCGCATCCGCGACTTCCTCAAGGACTACATCTCCAGCCCCGCCTGGACCGAGGCCTTCGACGCCTCCCTCAAGGTCGCGGGCAACCCCGACCTCTACCGCCCCCAACGCTCCGACATCGACGCCATGTCCTGCAAGCACCTCCCCGGCTAGGGCTTGCCCGCCCGCTGGCCGGCACTGCGCTGTGCGCCCAACTCGCCCAGCACGGCCTGGAGTTGGATGGTGGTGAGGGCGGGTTCGGGCAGCGACGAAACGGCCGGCGCGGCGCGCAGGCCGTCGAGGAGGAGGGCGAGGGGGCGGCGCCAGGCTTCGGCCGACGCCGCCTCCGTCAGCGCCGGGACCGTACGGCCGAGAGCGGCCAGCGTGAACAGGACGTCCTCCACGGTGACGTCGGAGCGGAGGCTGCCCTCCGCCTGCCCGCGTTCCAGCAGCGACTCCAGCGTGCGGCGGTTGTGCGCGTGGACGGAGTCCAGGGACTCGACGCCCTGGATGCGCGTGGTCATCAGGTCGTTGGTGCCGCGATCGGCGGCCAGGACGGTGAAGACCGCGTCCAGGTAGCCCGTCAACGCCGCCCAGGCGTCCGGAGCCGTACGGGCCCGTTCGCCGATCGCCATCGTGTCGGCCAGCGGATCGCGGAACACCGCGTCGACGATGGCGGCACGGTTGGGGAAGTGGCGGTAGAGCGTCGCGTTCCCGACGCCGGCCCTCCGGGCGATGACGTCGAGCGGCGCTTCGAGCCCCTGCTCGCCGAACACCTCGCGGGCCGCTTCGACGAGCAGTTCCCGGTTGCGCCGCGCATCGCGCCGCGACGGGGGCGGCGTGCCCTGTTCGCCGGTGGTCATCTCGTCCTCCGTCGTACCTCTCGACCGAAAGCGGGGAGCACTCCCCGTTCCGAATGCTATCGTCTCGACGGAAAGTGGGGACTGCTCCCCACTTCTTGCCGCCCCAGACGACCGGAGACCCCCGTGAAGCAGGCGCCCACCTTGCAGGAACTGGCCCCCGAGGGGCACGACCTGGCGGCCGACCCCTTCCCCCTCTACGAGCAACTGCGCGCGAAGGGCCCCGTCCACCGCGTCCACGTACCGGAGAGCGGAGACTGCTGGCTCGTCGTGACCCGGGACGCGGCACGACAGGCCCTCACCGACCCCCGGTTGCGCAACGACATCACGCACTCCTCGTCCTGGCACACGGACGGCGGCCACGCCGTCGGCCGCAACATGCTCCAGAGCGACCCGCCGCAGCACACCCGCCTACGCCAACTGGTCGCGGGCCACTTCTCTCCCGCCCGCATCACCTCCCTGTACACACAGATCGAAGCCATCGCCGACGATCTGCTCGCCACGCTGCCGGAACGGGAAACCGTCGACCTGGTGCACCGGTACGCGCTCCCGCTGCCCGTCTCGGTGATCTGCGCACTCCTGGGCGTACCGGAGACGGACCGGGCCCCGTTCCACACCTGGTCGAACGAACTGGTCCTGCCGTCCTCGCCGGAGGCGGCAGCAGCGGCCTCGGCGGAACTGGCCGCCTACATCACCGACCTGCTCGGCAGGAAGGCCCAGAGTCCGGACGGCACCCTGCTCGCCGACCTGGCGACGGCCGAGGCGGGGAGCCTCACTCCCGAGGAACTCCTCGGGATGGTGTTCCTGCTCCTCGTCGCCGGCCACGAGACGACCGTCAACCTGATCTCCGCCACCGTGCACAGCCTGCTCGCCCATCCGGCCCAACTCGCCCTGCTGCGCGCCGATCCCGCACTCGTCGCCCACGCCGTGGAGGAATCACTGCGGTACAACACCCCGGTCCACGCCTCCACCTTCCGATTCGCGGCCGAACCACTGGACCTCGCCGGAACCCCGATCGCGACGGGCGACGCCGTCCTGGTCTCCCTCGCCGCCGCGTCCCGCGACCCGCACCCCTTCCCCGCGCCCGACCGCTTCGACATCCGCCGCCAGGGCCCGACCCACCTGGCCTTCGGCCACGGACTCCACCACTGCCTCGGCGCCCCACTCGCCCGCGCGGAAACCACCATCGCGCTGCGCCGACTCCTCGAACGTCACACGGACATCGACTTCGCCACGGACCCGTCACTGCTGACCTGGCGGACGAGCACACTGCTGCGGGGACTCGCGGACCTGCCGGTGCACCTGGGGTGACCCGTCTCCCCATACGCCGCCGGGGCGTGCTGTGCGGCCTCGACCATGATCCTTAGTCCAACGCAGGAATACACCCTGCTGTCATAGACAGGGCATCGGGCAGCTCTCTAGCGTCGTCATCGGCGGCCCGACGGGCCGCGCGGACCTTTCCGACGCCTTCACGCCGCCGCGTGGCGATGAGCTCGTCGAGATCCCCGAGAGCGTGATGTGGGAGGCAGCCCGTGCGCGTGGACGGCGAGGCCTGGCAGGCCAGATTCCGGGAGTTCACTTCGGAGGCGTGGCGCCTCGAAACCCTCCCCGCCTACAACGTGCCGCAGGAGATCGAGGAGTTGCGAGCCTTCCGGGCAGGTGTGCGGATCGACCCGCACACCCACTCCAACGACTACACCGACGACCTCAAGCGCGTCCGCCGCGAGGGCAAGAGCAAGGGGCGCGTGCACGTCGTCACGCGCCCGCTCTCCGAGTACCTGCGCTACGAGTTCATGTACTACCTGCCGCACGCCTGGGCAGGCGAGGACATCCGGATCATGGACGTCACCGACCGGCCCAACCCCCTCGCCGGCGTGCCCGACTTCTGGATGTTCGACAAGCGCGAGGTGGTGCTCATGAACTATCTCCCCGACGGCACCCAGATCGACCGCACCGTCTTCGACGGCGACGTCGGCCGGTTCATCGAGTACCAGCGCATCGCCATCGCCGAATCGGTGCCCTTCGAGGAGTACCTGAGCCAATGACTGCACGGGCCCTGGCTGCCCGTCGAGACGGGCAGCCAGGGGTGTCTGGCTTGATCAGCTGCCGAGCGTGGTCCACGTACTCCCGCACCGGTTCGAACAGCCCGTACGGCACGCACTCGGGGATCTCCGCGAGGCTCACCCTCGCAACGGCATCCACCTTGTCCGTGCTCTGCTCCTCTCGGACGACGAGAACGGGTGCAAGGGTCGTATCGACGTCGCTGACGCGGACCCCCGAGTTTTCGGGGGCCGCATCATGTAGGTACGGTCACCCGGTGAGTACAGGGTTCGCGCTGGTGGGCGGCCGAACGCCGGTCAGCTCGGCTGCGCGATCGGCCAGCAGGGGGGCCAGCTCGCGGTACCAGCCTCGGGCGACGGCCTGCAGCATCTCAGCCAGGGCGACCAGCTCTCCGATCCGGCCGGCGGGACTCCCCAGCACCTCCGCGAACTCCGACCGGAGCCGGCTGGCCACCCTGGGGACGAGCAGACTGTTGGCATGGAGCAGACCGGGGTCGTAGCCGACGGGCACCAGTCCCCAGCGCTCCCAGTCGAGCAAGGTGAGCGGCGCCGTCAGGTTGCCCCAGTGCAGGTCGGCATGACCGGTAGCTCTCTCGACCTTCTCCGGCGCGGGAATGCCGAGGAACTGTGGGAACGCCCGCTCGATCCACTCGGGCCGGATAGTGGTTCGGACGCCTTGTGCCTGGCCGAGCCGACTCAGTGCCTGGCGTAGGTGGCTCCACCATTCATCCGGTAAGTCGGGGTCGTGGGCGAGGTCGGCCCGATCCGGCGAGATGACCGGGTGGGGCACGTAGTCGGTGACCTCGGCCTGGTAGACGTGCTCGTCCTCCCGCCAGTCGAGCAGGTCGTGCAGCCGCGGTCGGGGGACGTCCTCCGGAACCAGGGTGGACGCGCCGACAGTACCCTCGCCCGGCCTACGCTGCGCGTTGGCCCTGGTCGTGAGGTTCACCCGCAGCCACAGGTCTCCAGCTCGTCGCCCCATCGTTCGGCCCTGGAAACCCCAGGCTGCGGGGCCGGTACAGACCAGCCCCAGGCGCAGGGCTGCGGTGCGGTGAGCGGCCTCGATGCGGGTCCTGGTCACCTCATCCGGCGGCGAGTTCATCAAGGACGCTCCTCAAGCGATCAGGTGCGAGGGGGACCGACACGGCTTGGGCCGCATCGTCCCAGTGTTCCGGAGTGCTGGCCGACACGAGGACCACATCCAAGCCAGGACACGACGCAGCCGCCAGGAGCGCAGCCGCCGGGGCCGACAGGCCAGGACGAATCAGCTCGACCAGTTCGGGAGTCATCAAGCCGGGCAACTCGCCGCCGTGCAACGGCGCGGAGGCGAAGGTGACGACACCGGCGTCTTGTGCCTGGACGAGAGGCCCGCCCCCACCGAGTGCCCCATCGATGGCGTCGGCCATGACCAGGCTGACCGGCAACTGGAGGCCCCTGAAGTGGTGCGAGACCGAGCCGGCCGCCTCCCGGGCGAGGCCGAGCAGACCGGGCACCGTGAACGCACCCGAGGCCAGGCCCGACCACGTGGCTACGCCGTACCCGCCGATCCGGCCGGCCTGGGCGAACTCCTCCAGAACCGCGAAGGCTTCCCGTAGTTCGGAGTGCACTTGGGCGTGGTCTCGGCTGACCTGCTCGGGATTGTGGACGAACATCAGGTCCGCTCGGCCCAGCTCCCGCAGCGTGCGCTCCGTCTGCCACCGGACGAAGGTCGGCGCGAGGCTGTGGCCACACGTCGCCTCGTCGGCGGTCAGGACGCCGGCGGCAACGGCGGCTCGCCCCTGAGCCGCCGTATGGAAACCGGTCTTCGTGGAGATGCCAGCGCCTGCGAAATCCCCTACCACCTGGGCCAGTTGCTGGTGAGCGAAGCCATCTGCGTAGTTCGGGGCGGTATCGACCCAGACAGCGCCCGCCCTGAGGGCGGTGCGCGCCGCTTGAGCAACGACGCGCACCCGGTACGTCCCCAGGCCCAACACGGCCGTCACAGTACAGTCCTGGTGACGGCAGCCGCTTGGCCCTCGACCAGTACCGACACCAGGGCGGCCGCGTCCTTGACCTCCAAGCCGGCGACATCGGCCAGTACCCCCAGCGTGGCCGACTCCCCGGTGAGCAGCATCCGGAGCAGTGGGGTGGCCTGGCCGGCGAAGTCCCACTCCGTCCCCGCCGCCGCCAGGGTCACGATGCCCTTGGGCTCGTTCTCCGTCAGCTTCGCCCGGGGCGTGGTCAGGCGCACTGCCACCTCGGCCCTGGGTGGGAGGCCCGCGATGTACGGCAACGACGTGACCGCACGACCGTGGTGCGTCGTGCCCATCGACTCGGCCCACCTGCTGACCAGGTCGGGTTCGGTCAGCTCCGACAGCACCTCGCCTCGCAGGTTCTCCACATAGGTGGCCTGCTCCTGCGGCGAGGCGAACCGCGGCACGTCCAGGCGCAGGGCGGTACGGGACCGCAGTTGGTCGACCACCCAGGTCAGGAGATCGGCTCCGGTGTTGGCAACCAGGCCGAAGGTGAGGTGCAGCGATTCCGACCCCTGGTCGGCCGAAACCGCATGCCACCAGCCGCGCGGCAGGTAGAGCACGTCGCCGGTCTTCAGCACGATGTCTGCGATCGGTTCGCCCTCGGGGGCGTCCGGGCTTTCGACGTCTCGGAACGTCGGAGCTTCACGGGTGGGGCCGTAGAGCTGCCAGCGCTTGGCTCCGTGGATCTGCACGACCACCACGTCGTGATCGTCCCAGTGGATGCCGAAGCCTTCCTTCGCGGTCCACGAGGCGTAGGCGTTGACCTGAACCGGCGTTCCGAGGAAGCGCTCCAGTTCCTCGGCCGCCACCCCGACAGCTGGGTGAATCTCGTCGATGGAGTCCAGAACGAGCGAAGCGCCTTCCGCCAAGCGGGCATGGAGCTCGGCCGGCTGGACGCGGTGCCACGTCATCGAGCGGCGGGTGGTCACCGGCAGCGCGTACCTGTGCGGCGGCACCATCTCGCCGTCCAGCGACAGTCGCAGCCGCGGGGGCTCCAGCCGCTGCGTGCTGAGGATGGTGTTGAGGTCGTCCCAGGAGAGCAGGCCGGCGACATCGGTGGCCTGTCCGGGGATGACGGCGTAGGAGCGGTTGAACGTCTGGGCGAGGAACGAGTCCCCGCCCAGACGCGCCGCCCACGAAGCAGCATCACGCATCGTGGGCGGCCGGATCAGTCGTTGCCGTCGGAACGGCCGCCGCTGACATCGGACGGCTGCTCGGTACGAGCCCGCGCAGCGGCGATCCTCCGCGCCGCAACGAGGAGGCCGCTCTCAGCGGCCGGACCCTCTGAGGTGCTGTTGTGGTCCATGATCCTTCCCTTCTGTTTGGACGCTCCCACCGGAACTCCGGTGGGAGGGCTTGGGTGGCGAGGTACTGGCCTGGGACGGACAGGACGTCCGTCCAGCACTCACCGCCGGACCGTCTCGGTCCGGCAGATGTCTACGGAACCGCCTCCACCGAGCGGTCACCAGAGCAGAATTGGCGCATCGATGTCGCATCCAAGACGCATACCGGGATGCGACCTGGCGCGTTGTCAGGGCGGACAAGATGGCGCAGCAGAAGGCGGGAGCCGATGGCGGTCAAGCGGGAACGACTCGCTCGGCGGCGCAAGGATGCCGGACACACCCAGGAGACCCTGGCCGAAGCACTGGGAGTCCACCGCTCCACGGTGGTGCGGTGGGAGCGCGGCCAGGGTGAGCCGCAGCCGTGGATGTGGGTGAAGCTGGCCCGGCTCCTGAAGATCAGCACCACCGAGCTGAGGATGCTCTTCTCCACGTCAGATGCCCCGGCAGCCGCCACCGCATCGACACCGATTTCAGGAGAGGAAGAACCGAGTCTCCCAACACGGTTGCCCGCTCTCGGAGACGCTGCCATCAAGCAGCCCGGCCCTGGCTATCTGGGACAGGAAGCTTCCGCAGCCGGCTCGTCCATGGCCCTGATGGGCGGCGAGATCAGAGTTGGCTGCCGCACATCTGACGGGAGGATCATCTTCGTGACCATGCCGCGCCGCACCCTACTCCGCTCGGCCGCCGCCGCGGCCGGCACGACGCTGATCACGGGGACAGCGGGCGTGTCCACGAGCAAGCCGCTGCTGTCGCCCGACCTGCACCCGGTCGAGAACCTGCGCCGGATGCGCAGGTCCCTGGTCGAATGCGACAACGTGCTGGGACCGCGCGACGTCATTGCCAGCGCCCAGGACCACCTGCGCCTGATCCAGCAGTTGTGCCATGACGCCCTCGGTCGTGACCGGCTCGACCTCATGAAGGTCCAGGCCGAGTACGCGGAGTTCTGCAGCTGGCTGTACCAGGACAGCGGTGACCAGAGGGCGGCGCTGTCCTGGGCCGACCAGGCACTCGATTGGTCCAACGCCGCCGGTGACCACGACCTGACCGTCTACATCACCGCCCGCAAAGCACAGCTGGCGGGCGACATGAAGAAGTCACTCGACGCTGTCGACCTGGCTGAGTCCGCCAGACGGATCGCCGCACCGGGGAGTCGGCTGATCGCCCTGGCCTTGGTCTACGAGGCCCACGGTTACGCGCTCAGGGGTGACGAGTTGACCTGCCAGCGGGCGTACGACAAGGCACTGGAATTGGTAGCCGACGCCAAGGACGCACCGGTCACCCGTGGCCGCTGGCTGGAAGCCGCCTACGTCGAAGCGCAGCGGGCGCGCTCGTTGTCGGTCCTCGGCCAGTACGAGGCGGCGGTGAGCGGGTTCGACCAGTCCATCCGAGCCTTGCCGGCCTCGTTCCGTCGTGACCGCGGCGTCTACCTCGCCCGATCGGCCGGAGCCCAACTGCGTGCCATCGGCCCTGAGAAGGCCGCCACCACGGCAACTGAAGCTCTGTCAGTGGCGGTGGCCACTGGCTCAGGCCGAATCTTCGGCGAACTGGCGATGCTTGACGGCCAGTTGCAGCGATGGGCCGCCGTGGCCGAGGTCAGGCAGTTTCGCCAGGCGCTCGACAGCGTCATGCTCCATGAAGTGTGATCTCCTCAGAAGCACGACACCGCTCCCGCAAAGAACGGAACCATCATGGCCGAACGCCCCTACGTCCTGCTGAGCGTTGCCACGTCCATCGACGGGTACATCGACGACACCTCGTCCCAGCGGCTGCTGCTATCGAACGCGGCCGACTTCGACCGGGTGGACCAGGTGCGGGCCGAGTCGGACGCCATCCTGATCGGGGGCAACACGCTGCGGAGCGACAACCCTCGGCTGCTGGTCAACAGCGACAAGCGGCGGGCCGACCGGGTGGCGGCGGGGAAGCCGGAGTACCCGTTGAAGGTCACCGTCACCGGTAGCGGCGATCTGGATCGCGACCTCAAGTTCTGGCACTTCGGCGACAGGAAGGTCGTCTACACGACCGACGCTGGCGCGCTGAAGCTGCGCGACCGCCTCGACGGCCTGGCCGACGTCGTCAGCACCGGGGACACGGCCGACTTCGGCGTCATGCTCGAGGACCTGGCCACGCGAGGCGTGAAGCGTCTGATGGTCGAGGGCGGCGGGCAGATCCACACCCAGTTCCTCGCGCAAGGGCTGGCTGACGAGATCCACTTGGCCGTGGCGCCGCTGCTGGTGGGCGAAGCCGGTGCACCGCGCTTCGTCCACCCCGCCGAGTTCCCCGGCGGCAGCACCCGTCGGATGCAGCTGCTGGGGGCGGAGACGGTGGGCGATGTGGTGCTGCTGCGCTACGCGCCCAAGGAGGCCTCGGCCTGATCTTCACTCTTACGGGGCATCGTCGCGAGAGCGCCTGACGACGTGTCAATCTTGGTGGTACGTTCCGCAATCGAACCACTAAAAGGCGACCCCGGCAGCGCAGCAACGCTCCGGGGTCCGGCACCAGGAGCGATCAACTCCCCATGCGTGTCCATCGTAGCGCCCGCGTGCGCGACTTCACCGTGCTGCCCAACTGCATGCTCCAGTTCCGGCGGCTGTCCTACACCGCCCGCGGCCTGCTCGCCGACCTCCTCTCCCGCCCCGACGGCTGGCGCGAGGACGGACGACACATGG
Source organism: Kitasatospora sp. NPDC101183 (assembly GCF_044767945.1). NCBI lineage: Bacteria > Bacillati > Actinomycetota > Actinomycetes > Kitasatosporales > Streptomycetaceae > Kitasatospora > Kitasatospora sp. NPDC101183. Next base: position 68,494 of record NZ_JBIWOW010000012.1, read on the forward strand.
CCGACACCAGCCCGCAGGGGCGCGGGGCGATCCGCAAGGCGCTCAAGGAGCTGACCGAGGCCGGGTACTACCGCGTGGAGAAGGTCCGACTCCCGGACGGCAGGATCGTCACCGAGACCCACGTCTACGACACCCCGCAGCTCGGGCCACCGGGTGTCACCCCTCCGGCCTCCGGTGGAGGGGCTGCCGGTGGTGCTGTCGGGTCTGGGGTAAAGAACCGGGAGCAAGAACCCACCCTCCCCCCGCCTTCGCAGTCCGAGCGCGAAGCGGTGGCCACCCTGCTCCGGGTGATCCGGCCCGAACCCCGACTGCGCCTCGGCGAGGCCGAGGCACGGAAGTTGGCACCCCTGGTCGCCCAGTGGCTGGCACTCGGCAGCACCTCCGCCGACCTCGCCCACGCGCTGCTGCCGGGCCTGCCCGTCCCCATGCACTCGGCGGCTGCCGTGCTCCGCCACCGCCTGCAGCACAAAATGCCTCCTGCCCAGGACGCACCGGTGTCAGCGGCCTACTCCGAGTGCGCCAAGTGCCACGACCCCGTGCCTCGCCCGGGCATCTGCCGCCCCTGCGCCGGCCTGACACCCCGAACCCCCACCACCGGCCAACGGGCAGACGTCACAACCACAGGAGCCGCCCGAGCCCGAACCGCCCTGCGCACCGCGCTCACCGGCAGCCGACCCACACATCTCACTGCCTGAAGCACACCCCCGCCACACCGGCCTGCTCCGCAAGCCGCGCGCCGCCTGGCCCGGCGGCGCGCGGTGAGGGCGGGGCGGGCACCCGCCGGTAGGCGGGTGGGGGGTGGATGGTGGGGAACGGCGGTAGAACTGATCAACGCAGCGGATGATGCGCGGGTGTTCAGCCCGGGAACGCGGATGAGGCCCGGCGCCCCGAGGGGCACCGGACCTCATCCGTACGTGGAGCGCCAGGCCCGGGTTGCACGGACTCTTCCTACTGAAAGTAGGACGTGCTCTGGTAGCACCGCTGACGCCTGACGAGGGTTCATGTCCCTCGCGACGAAGAGAAGATTACCAGCTCAACGGCCATGCACCGAACCGTCCCCCGCGCAGGAAGTCGGCCTCGCCGACTTCCTGCGCGGCAGGGGGTCAGGCCGGGTCGGGAAGGTCGGCCAGGGCGAGCTTGGCCGGGTCGACGACGGCGGTGATGGCGGTGATGCGGCCGCCCGTGACGGTGAAGGCGATGACGGAGCGCGGGGTGCCGTCCTCGTTCCAGGAGACGATGCCGGGCAGGCCGTTGACGATCACCGGGAGGCCCACCCCGGCCGCGGCGGCGCCCAGCTTGGCGCCGGTGGCGACCTTGGTGGCGCCGAGGGTGACGGTCACGCCGCCCGGGGTGTCGGCGGTCAGCTTCACGTCCGGGTCGAGCACGCGGAGCAGCCCCTCGAAGTCTCCGCCCCGGGCAGCGGCCAGGAACGCCTGGACGACCTCGCGCTGCTCCCGGGAGACGGCGGTCGGCCGCTCTGTGCCCCGCACCTTCTTACGGGCGCGGCTGGCGAGCATCTTGGTGGCGTCGGCGGACTTGCCGAGGATCGTGCCGATCTCGTCGAAGGGCACCGCGAACAGGTCGTGCAGCACGAACGCCAGCCGCTCGCCCGGCCGCAGCGAGTCGAGGACGACCAGCAGCGCCAGCCCGACGGAGTCGGCGAGCACCGCGTCCTCCTCCGGCGCCGGGCCGTCGTCGAGGGTCACCACCAGCTCGGACAGGCCGGTGTCGAGGGAGGCCTCGGGACGGGACTGGCGCGAGCGCAGCACGTCGAGGCTGATCCGGCCGACGACCGTGGTCAGCCAGCCGGCGAGGTTGTCGATGCCCTCCGCGTCCTGGCGGGAGAGCCGCAGCCACGCCTCCTGGACGGCGTCCTCGGCGTCGGCGTGCGAGCCGAGCATGCGGAAGGCGACCGCGCGCAACCGGTCGCGCTGGGCCTCGAACGCCTCGGCCGTCGGGTCCGCGGGGCTGTTCTCGCGCATGGTGTTACCTTCCTCGGGGCTGCTCCGTCATGGGTGATGACGAACCCGAGCGGGTTCACGTAACCGACGGAGGAGCAGACCAATGGAACCGCGTATGAAGAGCGTCGGCAGCCCCGAGGTGTTCGCCGGAATCGGGCAGCTGCTCAAGGCAGTTCAGGCGGGCGGCGTCGACCCGCGACTGCTCTCGATGATCCACCTGCGCGTCAGCCAGATCAACAGCTGCGCCCCGTGCGCCTACTCCGCGATCGCGTCCGCGAAGAAGGCCGGCGAGACGGACGAGCGGCTGCACAGCGTCGCCACGTGGCGCGAGACACCGTTCTTCACGGACGAGGAGCGGGCCGCGTTCGCGCTGGCGGAGGCCGCGACCCGCATCCAGGACAACGCCCCCGGGGTGACCGACCCGGTCTGGGACGCGGCCGCGGACCACTTCACCGAGGCGCAGCTGAGCGCGATCGTCCTGGAGATCGGGCTGACGAACATGTTCAACCGGATCAACCACACGACCCGGGAGCAGGCCGGCAAGACCTGGTGAGGCGGGCCCGCAGGACGTCGAGCTCGCAGCCGGGCGCGGCCGGGTCGTAGCCGTGCTCGACCAGCCAGCGGACGGCGATCAGGGCGCGGTAGGACCACCACCCCCGGACGGCCTCGACGTCCACGCCGGCCCCGTACCCGGCCAGGACGTCCCCGAGGTGCTCCGGGTGCCCGAGGGTGAGGACGGCGAGGTCGTACAGCCCGGGGCCCCGGCCCGCCTCCGACCAGTCGATGACGCCGGTGACCTCGCCGCCGTCGACGAACACGTGCGCGGGCTGCAGGTCCCCGTGCGCGAACACCGGGGTCCAGGGCCTGAGTACGGTCTCGGCCGCCCGGCGGTTGACCGTCACCAGGTCGGCGGGCAGGACGCCGTTCGCGAGGAGCCAGGCGCACTCCTCCTCCAGCCGCGCCGCCAGCTCCTCCGGCCCGCGCCCGGGCCAGGGCGGCAGCGGCGCCTCGTGCAGGCGCCGTACGGCGGCACCGGCCGCAGCCCAGTCGGCGGCCGAACCGGCGGACGGCTCGCCGTAGTTGCCGAGCGCCACCCCCGGTACGGCGGCGACGGCGAGCACGGGCGGCTCGTGCCACACCACCCGGGGCGTCGGCACGGGCGCCAGTACCAGCGCCCCGGCCTCGACCCCGGCCCGCTCCCGGTCGGTGTCCACCTTCAGGAACAGGTCGCCGACGCGCAGGGTCGCGCGCTCGTGGTGGGCGACGACGATCTCGATTCCGTTGCTCATGAAGGAAATTAAAGGCCCGGTCACCCGCCCTGGCGAGCGAGTGACCGGGCCCGGAGGAACACTCAGCCGGTGATGCTGGCCGTGCCCGTTTCCAGGTGGCCGGTGAAGCGCTGGGACCAGCTGGTGTCGCCGCTCACCGTGACGGTGAAGTCGTACCAGCCGTTGGTGTAGGCGACGGCGTTGAAGAAGTCGCCGGCGCTGCCGCCGGCCGGGACCTGGTACGTCCAGGGGCCGTCCGTACGGTAGTTGTTGGAGGCGATGGTGAACGTCACCGCCGACGTGCCGGAGTTGGCGAGCTTGAAGTAGACCGCGAGCTTGCCGGTGCCCGGCTCGACGGCGTACGTCGCCGTCACCGAGGCGTTCTTGCCCGACTTCGTCGCGTCGCCCTTGAAGCGGCGCAGGAAGCGGTTGGGGCCGACCACGGTGAGGTCGTACGGGCCGCCGCCGAAGCCGGTGCCGCAGTTGAAGAAGTCGCTGGTGCTGCCGCCCGGGTCCACCGTGTACTGCCAGGGCCCGCCGCTGCGGTAGGCGTTGGCGTAGGCGGCGAAGTGGGCGGACTTGGCGGCCGCCGCGCCGCCGTTGTCCATCGCGATCCAGACCTTCATCACCCCGGCCGAGCCGAACTCCAGGTGGTCCAGGTTGGCGTTCGGCTGGTACGGCACCGCACGGGCGGGCCGGGTGCCGGACTCCTGCACGGGGAGCTGGTTGTTGACGGGCGCCGGGTTGGGCAGCGGGCCGCAGGCGGAGAGGCCGATGGTCTGCGAGGTGTCGGGGAGGGCGGGCAGCCCGTAGACCGGGTTGGCGAAGTCGAACATGCCGGTGAGGTCGCCGCAGACGCGCCGCCGCCAGTCGCTGATGTTCGTGCAGGCGGCCGGCGTGCCGAGGGCGGCCGTCCAGGTCTCCAGGAACCGCAGCACCGAGGTGTGGTCGTGCGTCTCGGAGTTGACCCAGCCGCCGCGCGTCCAGGGCGAGACGGCGATCATCGGGACGCGGAAGCCGAGGCCGATGTTGGTGCCGTTGACGAACTCGCCGGGCGTCCCGGCCGGGGCCGCCGGCGGCGGGACGTGGTCGAAGAAGCCGTCGTTCTCGTCGTAGTTGATGAACAGCACCGAGGAGTTGAAGACGTTCGGGTCCGCGTTGAGCGCGTCGACCACGTTGTGGACGAAGTGCGCGCCGTCCTGCGGGGTGGCGTACGGGTGCTCGGAGGAGCCCTGGTCGGGGACGATCCAGGAGACCTGCGGCAGGGTGCCGGCGAGGACGTCGGCCTTGATGGCGGCGACGATGTCGTCCGGGGTGCGGCCGGTGACCTTCGGGACGGAGCCCATGCCCTTGACGGCGAGCGCGCTGCCCGCCGGGGCGTTCGCGAACTGGCTGAAGTAGGCGAGCGCGTTGTCGCCGTAGTTGTCGGAGGCGTTCTGGTAGACCTTCCAGCTCACGCCCGCCGTCTCCAGCGCCTCGGCGTACGTCTGCCAGCGCAGGCCCTTCTCGTCGCCGCCGTCGTACGCGGGGCCGCCCGCCGTGCCGGCCGGGTCGATCTGGCCGGACCAGTGGTAGGTGCGGTTGGGGCCGGTCGCGCTGAGCACCGAGCAGTGGTACGCGTCGCAGATCGTCCAGTTCTCGGCGAGCGCGTAGTGGAACGGGATGTCCTGGCGGGTGAGGAAGCCGAGGGTGCGCACGTTGCCCTTGGCGGCGACCCAGGAGTCCATCTTGCCGCCGTTCCACGCCTTGTGCTGGTCGCTCCAGCCGTGGGAGAGGTCGCCGTTGCACTGGGCGAGGCGCTCGGGGTCGGCGCCGCCGGCGGGCTTGGTCTGGCTGAACTGCCACGGGTACTGGCGGGCCAGCAGGCCGTTGGGCTGGTTGAAGACGCTGTAGCCGCCGGCGATCTGGATGGCGCTGCGGTCGGCGAAGCCGCGCACGCCGCTCAGGGTGCCGAAGTAGTGGTCGAAGCTGCGGTTCTCCTGCATCAGGATCACCACGTGCTGCACGTCGGTGATGGTCCCGGTGGTGGTGAGCGCGGTGGTGGAGGCGGTCGCGGCGGCGCCGGGGGCGGCCCCCGCGGCGCCGGTTCCGGCGATCGCGAGGCCTGCCGCGGCGGCGCCGGACAGCGTGACGAACTTCCTACGACTCAACTCGGCCATCAGCCCAGTCCGTCCCTTCACTGGCGATGTTGTGTACACAAGTCGGGGCTTGGATCGCGCAGCAGTCTCCACCGCGGCCTCCGCGGGCCACCAGATGCCCGCGGCAGGGTTGGCGGACTGTTCGCCCGGCCGTCACCGAGCGACGCCGGGCTGAACACGGAGCGGAGGGGGAGCAGAAGGACGGGGTCAGCGGTCCTTGACCTCGATGCCGAGGGCGTGGGCGAACTGCGGTGCCAGCTCCAGGAGTTGGGTGGAGCTGATGACCGCCCCGCGCAGCCCCTGGTGGCCGTCGGCCAGGCCGAGGCGGGCGGCGCCGCGCAGGTCGACCTTGCTGAGCTGGGCCCCGCGCAGCCGGACCTCCTCCAGCGTCGAGCCGGGGAAGGACACCCCGGTCAGCTTGGCCTCGCCGAAGTCCACGTCGCGCAGCAGGCAGTCCTCGAACACGACGTCCCGCAGGACGGCCGCGCGCAGGTTGACGGCCTCCAGCTTGCAGCCGCGGAACACCACCCGGCGCACCGCCGACCCGTACGCGGAGATCCCGGCCAGCACGCCGCCGAGGAAGGCGCCGTCCTGCCACTCGCTGTCGCTCAGGTCGCAGGCGACCCAGCGGCCGGCCTGCACCCAGACCTCGTTGAACCGGGCCTGGCGCAGCTTGACGCCGCTGAACGCGACGCCGGTGAAGGCGCACTCCAGGAAGGCCGCGCCGGCGCCCGACTCGTCGGTGTGCTCACCGCCCTCGAAGTGCACGGTGTCGTAGCGCGCGTCGCTGCGCAGCGGCCCGGTGTGGGGCTGCAGGAGGTCGGCGTACGGCAGGTCGGCGAGCTGCTCGGGGACGGGGCGGGACATGGCGGCACCTTGCGTTCGGGGGCGGACGGTCCTGTCGTCCGCATGCTCGCACGTGCCGCCGACAACGCCCCGGAGCGGCGTTGCTCCGGGGCGCTGTCGGGATCACTCGGGCTCGGCTCAGCCGCGCGCCCAGAGGGAGTTCACCCGGCTGCGCTCCGCGCTGTTCGGGTACGGGTTGGTGCAGGAGGTGCCGGGGCCGCCGCCGGACATCAGCTCGCTGCACGGGCCGGAGTAGTGGTCCGGCAGGCCGAGGACGTGGCCGGTCTCGTGCGCGGTGACCCGGACGGAGTTGTACTGCCGGTTCTGCTGGTAGTCGAGGAAGATGTAGCCGCGCCCGTGGCCGTCGGTGCTGGCGTACGAGCCGCGGCTGTCGTTGCCCTCGTAGTAGCGGAAGTCGGCGGCCGAGCCGGACTGGAGGCGGACGTTGGCCACCGAGCCGTTCCAGATCTGCGCGGCCTGGGCGATCTGGTTGCGGAAGGTGGGCGCCGAGCTGGCGTCGTACGTGACGGTGACGGTGGCCAGGCCCGGGTTGGCGGCCTGCTTGGCCTTGGCGGAGGCCATCACGGCCTGGAAGAACGCCTGGTTGTCGGCCGTCTCGGCGGCCGAGCCCGCGTACGTCGTCGCGGTGTAGCCGGCAGAGGGGGCGGGTGCGGCGGCCGCGGCGGTGCCTGCGGGCAGGATCGCCATTCCGGCGGCGAGGGCCAGGCCGAGGGTGGCGGACAGCATGGATCGCTTCATGTGGGGGCTCCGATTCCTGTGGCGCCTCGGCCTGTTGGGGTCGGCCGGTTGGGGTGGCGCCTGGCGAACGGGGGGTGTCCCCAGAGCGTGGGGCAGGCCGGCGGGCGAGCGGATGATGGCAAGTCGCGATAGCCCCGGCCAATACCCTTGCCCGCCCTGCGATTTGATTCGTCTTTAATCGGCCTTGACCCAACCGTGCCCCTGGCATTCCGTTCGGGCGGCGGCTAGGCTCCCCGGCGGGGAAGTAACCGAGCGGCGGGCCGGCCGATTCCGGCCGGCCGGCCCGCTGCGCTGGAACTCCCCTGCTGTCAGCGCTGGTTGGTCTCGTCCACGCCGTTGGCCCACAGGTAGTCGACCTGGCTGCGCTCGTTGCTGTCGGGGTACGGGTTGGTGCAGGACGGGCCGGGGCCGCCGCCGGACATCAGCTCGCTGCACGGGCCGGAGTAGTCGTCGGGCAGGCCGAGGACGTGGCCGGTCTCGTGCGCGGTGACGCGCAGCGAGTCGTACTGCTGGTTCTGCTGGTAGTCGAGGAAGACGTAGCCGTGCCCGTGGCCGTCGGTGCTGGCGTACGAGCCGCGGCTGTCGTTGCCCTCGGTGTAGGAGAAGTCGCCGGTGCCGCTGGACTCCTGGAGCTGGACGTTGCGCACCGAGCTGTTCCAGATCTGCGCGGCGTTGGCGATCTGCCCGGTGAAGGACGGGGCGCCGCTGGTGTCGTAGGTGACGGTGACGGTCAGCAGCCACGGGTTCGCGGCCTGGTGGGCCTTCGCGGAGGCCATCACGGCCTGGAAGAAGGCCTGGTTGTTCGCCGCCTCGGCGGACGAACCGGCGTACGCGGTCGCCGAGTTGACCGAGGGCGTGTAGCCCTGGGCGGATGCGGCGGGCGCGGCCGAGGCGGCGCCGGCGGGCAGGGCCGCCAGACCGGCGGCGAGGGCGAGACCGAGGGCTGCGGACAGCACTGATCGCTTCATGTGGGGGCTCCGAATTCCTGTGGCGCCTCGGCCAGTTGGGGGTGGGCCGGTGGGGTGGCGCCGGGTGAGTGGGTGGGTGCTCCCAGAGCTTCGGGCAGGCCGGCGGGCGGGCGGATGATGCCAAGTCGCGATAAGGCGGCTCAATACCCGCGCGTCCAGCGGGATTCCGGCCAGCTTTAAGGAGCCTTGACCCAACCGTGCCCCTGGTATTCCGTTCGGGCGGCGGCTAGGCTCCCCGGCGGGGAAGTAACCGCGTGGCGGGCCGACCGTTTCCGGCCGGCCGGCCCGCCACGCGGCCCGCCTCCCTTGCTAGTTGACCTGGTCCACGCCGTTGGCCCACAGGTAGTCGACCTGGCCGCTCTCGTTGGCGTCCGGGTACGCGTTGGTGCAGGACGTCCCCGGGCCGTGTCCCGACATCAGTTCGCTGCACGGGCCGGAGTAGTCGTCGGGCAGGCCGAGCACGTGGCCCGTCTCATGGGCGACGATCCGCAGCGAGTAGTACTCCTGGGCCTGCTGGTGGTCGATGAAGATGTAGCCGTGCCCGTGCCCGTCGGTGCTGGCGTACGAGCCGCGGCTGTCGTCCCCCTCGGTGTACGAGAAGTCCCCGGTGCCGCCGACGGCCTCCTGGAGCTGGACGTTGTGCACCGAGCCGTTCCATATCTGCGCGGCCTGGGCGATCTGACTGGTGAAGGAGGGGGCGCCGCTGGTGTCGTAGGTGACGGTCACGGTGGCCAGGCCCGGATCGGCGGCCTGCTTGGCCTTCGCGGAGGCCATCACCGCCTGGTAGAACGCCTGGTTGTTCGCCGCCTCCTCGGCGGAACCGGCGTACGTCGCACCGGAGTTGGCGTCTGCTGCGTAGCCGGACGAGGCCGTGGGAGCGGCGGAGGCGGCCGCGACCGGCAGGGCGACGAGCGCGCCGGCGAGGGTCAGGCCGAGGGTTGCGGACAGCACGGATCGCTTCATCCTGGGGGGCTCCGTAGTTCGCGGCGCGCCTGCCGGCCCGGTGCCGGTGGGGGCCGGGGCCCGGGCGGCGGCGCGCGGTGGGGGCCGCCCCGGCGGCGCCGGGACGGTTGGTTGCCCCAGAGCTTCCGCCCGTCGGGGGCCGTCGCGGATGATGCCAACCGGCGATAGCCCGGCCGCATACCGGTGGGAATCCGCCGTGCAGCGAAGTCGCGCTGCGTTGATTGGCTGTCATGTCCTTGGCGAGGCGGGTCGGTGGAGTCTATGCTCCGGGCGTGGAGCTCGACGTGAGACACCTCCGGGTGCTGTGCGCGATCGCCGACACCGGCAGCCTCCGCAAGGCCGCGCTCCAGCTCGGCATGACCCAGCCCTCCCTCACCACCCAGCTCCACCGCATCGAACGGGCCATCGGCGGAACGCTGTTCACCCGCGAGCAGACCGGGAGCCGCCCCACCGCGCTCGGCCACTCCGTGCTCTCCCGGGCCCGCCCGGTGATCGCCGAGATGGCGGCGCTGGTGGCCGCCGCCCGCCAGGAGGCCCGGGAGGCCACGGGCCCCGGGCGCCAGCGACGGCTGCGCATCGGCAGCGTCGGCAGCCGCGCGGTCGCGGCCTGGCTGCGCCGGGTGCACGACCGGCTGCCCGACACCGACACCACCATCCACGTGGACGTCTCCGCGAGCGCGCTGCTGCGGATGGTCGCCGCCGACCAGCTGGACGTGGCCTTCGTCTACGAGAGCGAGGGTTTCCCGCTGCGCGTGCCGCCGGACGCCGAGCACCGCGTGCTGATGGCCCGCGAGCCGCAGTTCGTCGCGCTCGCCGCCGGGCACCCGGCCGCCGCGCGCCCCGTCGTGCACCTCGCCGACCTCGCCGAGGACACCTGGATGGTGGACCCGACCGCCGACCACGAGTACGCGGCGATGCGCCGGGTCTTCAGCGAGGCCGGCCTCAACCCCCGGGTGGTGCAGGTGCGGGACAACGCCACCGCCGCCGAGCTGGTCGCCTCCGGTGAGGCCGTCCGCCCCTGCCAGCCGACCTCCCTGCCCGGCCCGGGCACCGTCGTCCGCCCCGTCCACGGGGACCCGCTGGCCGTCCGGCTGCTGTTCACCTGGCGGCCCCGCGCCCTGAGCGCCACCGCCCTGGAGGCGCTCTACTGCGACCTGCGCGCCGCCTACCTGGACCTGGCCAAGGTCAACCCGGCGTACCTCGCCTGGCTGGCGCGGCACGAACCGGTGCTGCTGGAGCGCGCGCCCGCTTAGGCAGCCGCCTCCCGGCTGTGCACCACCAGCCCCGCCGTGACCATCAGCGCGCAGACCAGCCCCGCCGCCAGCACCGCCGAGCCGCCCAGCGCCGTACAGGCCAGCACCAGGACGGCCCCGGCGGGCGCGATCGACTGCGCGAGCACCCCGGTCTTGGTGTGCCGGGAGTGCAGGAACCAGACCGTGAGCAGGTACACCGCGGTGGGCACGGTGACGGTCGCGGCGGCGGCCCGCTCGGAGATCCCCGCCTTGTGCACGGCCGACTCGACGGCCACCTCCAGCCCGGTGCCGATCGCCGCCGCCGCGCCGAACACCACGTAGTGGCCGTACCCCCAGGCGAACGCCTGCCGGTTGGAGCGCAGGTGCGCGTGGACGGGCCGGGCGAAGTAGATCCACCAGGCCGCGAAGCAGATCAGCAGCCCGCCGACCGCCACCGGCACCAGCCGGCCGACCTCCTCGTGCTCGTCCACCGCCGACTGCACCGCCACCGTCGCCGCGGCCACCGTCTCGCCGAGGACGATCAGCGTGAACAGCCCGTACCGCTCGGCGATGTGGTGCGGGTGCCAGGCCGTCTGCATGCGCAGCTCGGCGACCACCGGCACGGCCACCTCGCACAGCACCCCGACCGGGATGACGTACGGCCGGGCGCCGTCGGGTAGCAGCAGCACCACCACCCAGCCGACCTGGCACACGGCGATCCCGACCGCGTACCGCAGCGCGACCCGCCGCGCCTCGCCCCGCTCGCTCGCCGCCGCGCGCAGCCACTGGGTCACCATCGCCAGGCGCATCACCACGTACCCGGTGATCGCCAGCACCAGGTCCTGGGTGGCGAACAGCCGCGGCACCCCGGCGGCCAGGATCAGCGCGCCCGCGATCTGCACCAGCGTGGTGATCCGGTACGGCACGTCGTCGACGTCGTACGCGGAGGCGAACCAGGTGAAGTTCATCCAGGCCCACCAGATCGCGAAGAAGGCCAGGACGAAACCGCGCAGGCCCTCCCCGTAGTGCCCGGCCGCGAGGGAGTGGGCGAGCTCGCGCCCGGCCTGGCCGACGGCGACCACGAAGCAGAGGTCGAAGAACAGTTCCAGCGGGGTGGACACCCGGTGCGGCTCGGCCCGGTCGCGCGGGGCCATCCGGCGCACCGGGCGCGGGTCGACGTGGTGCGGGTGCGGTGCCTCGGCGGCGGGTTCGCTGGCCATCGGTGCTGCTCCACGGGGTTCGGAGGGGATGCGCAGGGGATGCGGACGGGACGCATCCTGGCAGCGGCGCGGGCCCGGCGCACGCACCGGCGCGGTACGCCCGCGCGCGCCCGACCGAGCACGGTCAATTCCGGTCATTCCAGACATAGATGGTCACGTATGCCCCTTTTCTCCCTTGCCGTCAGCCGTAGTTGACGCCCCGGTGCGCGAACCGGGTGACACCACGGCGGGTTTCCGGGCGCGCCCCGCGTGCTGCCGCGCGAGCGGCGCGGACGCCCCGCTACATTCGTCCCCGGTTGGAAGCGGACGCGGGCCCTGCGGGGCCCCACGAGACGGGCGGCCTGCGGGCAACGCGGAAGGTCAAGGCTGGTGGCGGTACAGCGGGGGCGGCGGAGCCGACCTTCCCGTGCCCACCCCATCGGCCTCGTGATCACCGCGCTGCTCGCCAGCGCCTCACCCTGTGTGCCCGCCCGAATACGATTCGGCGGATCGGCCGGGCGACCTGTAGAGTCTCCGACGTCAGCAAGCGCCGCTAGCTCAGTTGGTTAGAGCAGCTGACTCTTAATCAGCGGGTCCGGGGTTCGAGTCCCTGGCGGCGCACAGACAGTTCTCAGGCCGTCCACTCCGGTGGGCGGCCTGAGGCGTTTCCGGGCCCGCCCGCGCCCCGCACGCGGGGCACTCCCGCAGGTCAGGAGCACCCCGATTCGAAACACCTCCGGGGACCGTGTATTGTTCTCCGGGTCAGCAGGCGCCGCTAGCTCAGTTGGTTAGAGCAGCTGACTCTTAATCAGCGGGTCCGGGGTTCGAGTCCCTGGCGGCGCACAGACAGTTGGGGAGTCTCTCGCACAGCGAGAGGCTCCCTGATTTTTTGCCCTCCGACGCCCGATTTGCGTGCGATTGCGTGTGATGTCGGTCTCGATTCCCGTTTCGACGGAGCCGACCGGCCCCCTTCGGTCGTCCTGGGCAGTACACCGGAACCGGGACAAAGGTCCCCATCCATTCCCCCCGCCCGTGCAGGCCGGCCAGGTCCGCCCGCAGGAAAGGCCGCGCTTTGTCACGAAACGCCGAGGGCGGCCGTCGCACGCCGTCGCTGAACCTCAGGCCCGTCAAGCGGCTCAAGCGGCCGTCGGCGCCCGCCGGCGGCGGCAAGAAGCCGCGCCGCCCGAAGCGCACCGGCTGGCGTCGGCTGATCCCCACCTGGCGGATGACCCTGCTCGGCTTCGCCGCGTCGATCCTGCTCGGCGTCGGCCTGTTCGCGCTGGGCGTCGCCCTGGTCAAGGTCCCGGACGCGCACGCCACCGCCGTCGCCCAGAGCAACACCTGGCTCTACTCGGACGGTTCGGTGATCACCCGCACCGGCCAGACCAACCGGCAGAACGTCGGCCTGGACAAGGTCTCCCCCGCCGCCCAGCACGCCGCCCTGGCCGCCGAGGACCGCAACTTCTACAACGAGGGCGCCGTCAACCTCCAGGGCCTGGCCCGCGCGGCCCTCAACACCGCCAAGGGCGAGGGCACCCAGGGCGGCTCCACGATCACCCAGCAGTACGTGAAGAACACGTACCTCAACCAGAAGCAGTCCGTCACCCGCAAGGTGAAGGAGCTGTTCATCGCGATCAAGGTGGACGCCACCGAGAGCAAGGACGAGATCCTCGCCGGGTACCTCAACACCTCGTACTACGGCCGCGGCGCGTACGGCATCCAGGCCGCCTCTCAGGCGTACTTCGGCGTGGACGCCTCCGCCCTCAACGCCGCCCAGGGCGCCTACTTGGCCACCCTGCTGAACGCCCCCAGCGCCTACGACGTCGCCACCGCCACCCCGGCGGGCAAGCAGAACGCCGTCAACCGCTGGAACTACGTGATGGACGGCATGGTCAAGGAGGGCTGGCTGCCCGCCGACGAGCGCGCCAGGACCGTCTTCCCCGAGGTCAAGGACCCGCAGCCCAACCCGGGCCTGTCCGGCCAGGCCGGCTACCTGGTCGACGCGGCCACCCAGTACCTCACCGCGAGCGGGGTCATCAACGAGACCGAGCTCGCCAAGGGCGGCTACACGATCAAGCTGAGCATCGACCCGAACCGCCAGCAGGCCCTCCAGGACTCCGTCCAGGCGCAGCTGCACGACACCCTGAACCCGGACAAGCGCAAGAAGGACGCGGCCGCCCAGGCCGGCGCCGTCTCCGTCGACCCGAAGACCGGCGCGGTCGTCGCCCTGTACGGCGGCGTCGACTACGTCAAGCACTACGTGGACAACGCGACCCGGCGCGACTACCAGGCCGGCTCGACCTTCAAGGCGATCGCCCTGGCCGCCGCCTTCGAGAACAACGCCCAGACCCAGGACGGCCGCACGATCACCCCGCGCACGGTCTACGACGGCACCAGCGGCCGCAAGGTCCGCGGCGGCAAGGGCACCCCGTACGCGCCGCCGAACGAGGGCGACAAGAGCTACGGCCAGATCAGCCTCCAGCAGGCCACCGACTGGTCGGTCAACTCGGCCTTCGCCCAGCTCGCGCAGGACACCGGGCTGCAGAAGGTCAAGGACACCGGCATCGCGCTGGGCCTGCCCTCCAACACCCCGGGCCTCGACCCTGTGCCGTCCATCCCGCTGGGCGCGGCCACCCCGAGCGTGCTCGACGTGGCCGGCGTGTACGCCACGCTGGACAACGGCGGCAAGCAGGTCACGCCGTGGCTGGTCGCCTCGGTGGACCGCGAGGGCGAGGCCGTGCAGCTGCCCGCGCGCAAGACCACCCAGGCGATCAGCGCGGACACCGCGAACCAGGTCACCTCGATGCTCCAGGGCGTGGTGAGCGACCCGGGCGGCACCGGCTGGCGCGCGAAGGCGCTGGGCCGCCCGGTGGCGGGCAAGACCGGCACCACCGACGACCAGAAGTCCGTCTGGTTCGTCGGCTACACCCCCGAGCTGGTCACCTCCGTCGCCCTGTTCGGCCAGGACCCGGCCACCGGCGCCCAGGTCTCGCTCAGCGGCATCGGCGGGATCGACGGCGCGGCGGGCGGCCAGTTCCCGGCGCAGATCTGGACGAGCTACATGAAGGCGGCGCTCAAGGGCCAGCCGGTGAGCGACTTCCCGACCCCGGCGAGCAGCGCCGGCGACGCGGGCGCCACCGACCAGCCGACGGCGCCGAGCACCCCGAGCAGCGCCCCGTCCACCGGCACCCCCGGCACGACGGGCGGCGCGACCCCGGGCGACTCCTCGGGCACCTCCTCCGGCGGCGGCGCCTCCTCGGGCCAGAGCACCCAGCCCACCACGCAGCCGACCCGCCCGACGAGGCCGACCAAGCCGTCCCCGTCCGCGCCGTCGACCGACCAGCCGGTGCCCAAGCCGACCAGCCCGTCCACGGGCGGGACCGACGCCGGCACGGGTACGGGCACGGGCGGCGGCTCGGGCACCGGTTCCGGAACGGGAGCCGGTGCCGGTACGGGCGCCGGAGCGGGAGCCGGGACGGTCGCGGGCGGGTGATCCCGGCGGGCGGGTGAGCACTCCACTGCGGACAGTCCGCAGCAGGACCGAATACCGGAATGGCACCTTACCGACGTACCGGTACGACTGTCAGAATGCGTCGGTGCACAGCTCAACGGCCTCCTCACCCTCCCGCCGCCCCTCCGGCCGGACCCTCGGACTCGGCCTCGCCCTGGTCTCCGCCGTCGCCTTCGGCGGCTCCGGCACCGCCGCCAAACCCCTGATCGAGGCCGGGCTCTCCCCCCTGCACGTGGTGTGGCTGCGGGTCACCGGCGCCGCCGTGGCGCTGCTGCCCGTCGCCTACCGGCACCGGGACGCCGTCCTGCGCCGCCCCGGCCTGCTGCTCGGCTTCGGGCTGCTCGCGGTGGCCGGCGTCCAGGCCTGCTACTTCGCGGCGATCTCCCGCATCCCCGTCGGCGTCGCCCTGCTCATCGAGTACCTCGGGCCGCCGCTGCTCATCGGCTACGTCAAGTTCGTCCAGCGCCGCCCGATCAGCCGGGGCGCCGCCGTCGGCGCGGGCGTGGCCGTGACCGGCCTGGCCTGCGTGGTCGAGGTGTGGAACGGCCTGGGCTTCGACGCGATCGGCGTGCTCTTCGCCCTGGGCGCGGCCTGCTGCCAGGTCGGCTACTTCGTGCTCGCCGACGCCGGCCGCCGGGGCGAGCGCCCGGTCGACCCGCTGGCCGTCAGCGCCTTCGGGCTGCTGATCGGCGCGGTGGTGCTCACCGCCTTCACCCGGCCCTGGCAGGCCGACTGGAGCCCGCTCGGCGGCTCGGTGGTGATGAACGGGCACTCCCTGCCCGCGCTGATCCCGGCGGCCTGGATGGTGCTGATCGCGACGGTGCTCGCCTATCTGACCGGCGTGGTCTCCGTCGGGTACCTCTCACCGCCGGTCGCCGGGGTGGTGGCCAACCTGGAGGCCGTGGTCGCCACCGTCCTGGCCTGGGTCCTGCTGGGTGAGCACCTCGGGCCGCCGCAGATCGCGGGCGGCCTGCTCGTCCTCGCCGGGGCCGTCGCGGCGCAGGCGAGCAAGCCGGCGCAGGAGATCGCTCCCGTGGAACCCCTGGAGAGGGCGGCCGCCGGGGCCGACGGTCAGCGGCCGACCCATCCGAACCAGTCGAAGTGACCGATCGGCCACACCACGGCCGACACCGGCCCGACCACGTTGTCCACCGGAACGGCCCCGCCGCCCGGGCCCTGCCGGTGGTAGCGGGAGTCGGCGGAGTCGCTGCGGTGGTCGCCCTCGACCCAGATGTACCCGGCGGGCACCGTCACCGGCCCGAAGTCCAGGCCCGCGCAGGAGTCGTCCCCGGGGTGCAGGTACGGCTCGTCGACCTTCTTCCCGTCCACGGTCAGCGTGGTGCCGGTGCACTGCACGGTGTGGCCGCCGGTCGCGATGACCCGCTTGACCAGGTAGTTGTCGTCCTTCGGCGGCACCAGCCCGACGAAGCTCAGCACCGAGGTCGCGGCGCCGGTGACGGGGTTGGAGTCGGCCGGCTGCGGCGGCAGCCAGCCGCCCGGGTCCTTGAACACCACCGGCTGCCCCGGCTCCGGCTCCCAGCCGGTCAGCGGGGCCAGCTTGTTCACGCCCACGCGGTCGCCCACGCGCAGGGTGTTCTCCATCGAGCCGGACGGGATGGTGAACACCTGGAACAGGCAGGTCTTGATCACCAGCGCGACCGCGAGACCGACCACCACCATCACCGGCAGCTCGATCCACCACGGACGCTGCTTGCGCCCGGCCCGGCGGGCCTTCCCGCGGCCGCGGCGGCGGGCCTCGGCCCGTCCGCCGGGGGCGGGCTCGCGCTCGGACTCGCCGGTCGCCTCGGGCAGGTTCACCGCCATCGTCGCTGCTCCACCTCTCCGGCCGGGAAGACTGCACGCTACGCCAACCCCGGAGCGTCACGAAATCGGGCGTTTACCCGGGCCCGACACTCCGGGCCCGGTCACGCGCCCTGCCGGTTCTCAGGCCCGGGCGATGGCCTCGTGGTGGCGGATCACCTCGGCGATGATGAAGTTCAGGAACTTCTCGGCGAAGACCGGGTCCAGCTTCGCCCCGGCCGCCAGCTCCCGCAGCCGCTTGATCTGGTCCCGCTCGCGCGCCGGGTCGGCCGGCGGCAGCTTGTGCTCGGCCTTGAGCCGGCCCACCCGCTGGGTCGCCTTGAAGCGCTCGGCGAGCATGTGGACCACCGCGGCGTCGATGTTGTCGATGCTCTCGCGCAGGCTGGTCAGCTCCGCCCGAACGGCGTCGTCGATCCCCTCGGTCGCGCCGGTGGCGGGGGTCGTGGAGTGGTCCGTCATCGGGGAGGCTCCCGGTGTCTGGGGTGGGCGCCCGGCCGTACGGCGGCCGGGCTCGGGCCCGCGCCAATCTAACAGGGCGCCCGCGCCGGGCCCCGGCCGTCGCGGAATCCGTCCACCATCCGGACACGCCTGCGGACCGCCGCCGTTGGGGTCCCGGCCCGTAGGCTGGGCGCGTTTGACCGGAAGTGACGACTCTGCAGTCCCTCAGTCCTGGAGGTACCGATCGTGGCAACCACCCGCACCGCCCACACCGACTGGGAAGGCGACCTGCTCCACGGCAACGGGCTGGTCACCTTCGACTCGTCCGGGATCGGCGAGTACCCCGTCTCCTGGCCCGCCCGCGCCGAGCAGCCGAACGGCAGGACCAGCCCGGAGGAGCTCATCGCCGCCGCGCACTCCGCCTGCTTCTCGATGGCCCTCTCCCACGGCCTGACGGGCGCCGGCTCCCCGCCCACCAAGCTCAACACCCGGGCCGACGTGACCTTCCAGCCCGGCACGGGCATCACGGGCATCCACCTGACCGTCATCGGCCAGGTGCCCGGGCTCGACGAGGCCGGGTTCGTCAAGGCCGCCGAGGACGCCAAGGCCAACTGCCCGGTCAGCCAGGCCCTGACCGGTACCACGATCACGCTGACGGCCAGCCTGGCCTGACCGGCCGGAGAGCGGTCGGGGCCGGTCGGGCGTGCCGCCGCACGGCCACTCACGACCGTTCCTGATCGATTCCGGTTCATTCGCGTCAGATTCCGACTGAGCACGGACCGTTGGGGGCGCATTTGGCGTCCCTTTCAGATCGTTCCCGGCGCACGACCAGCGCCCCGGGGGCGCGGGATCGGCGCACGCGCCCCCGGCGCACGTCATGTGATGTGCACCGGGGGCGTCCGAACGTATCGGGACACATGATCCCAAGGCGGTCGAATCACCCTGGCGGCGGTCACCGCGCGTTGCCGTCGCGGCCTATGATCGGCCGCAGTGCCCTGTTCCTCACACGGCTCCCCCGCGCGACAGCGCCCCACGACGGGCGCCCCGCACCGGACCGACCCCGAGGACCGCGACAGGGCGCGGAGCCGGCCGCCGGGGTCCCCGTCCGCCGGACTGACCAGCGTCAAGCGTCAGCAGCGGACGGGAGCATGCCGTGCCGGGCCAGAACGAGGGGGCCGACGCACACCACCCGGGCGTGCGGCACGAGGAGTCGCCGCACCGCCGCCACCTCGGCGCGCCGGTCCTGGAACCCCCCGCCGCCCACCCAGCGGGCACGGCCTGCGGCACCCTGGACGACCAGGAGCAGCCGCTCTGCCCCACCTGCTCCGCCCCGCTGACCGGCGCCGGCCGGCCGCTGGACGCCCTGCGGGCCAGCGAGTCCCGGTTCCGCACCGCCTTCTGCAACGCCGGCATCGGGATGGCCCTGATCGGGCCCGACGACCGGATCATCGAGGTCAACCCGGCGCTCGCCGCCCTCATCGGCCGCAGCGTCGCCGACCTCGTCGGCACCCACCTCCACCGGATCATCGACCCCGAGGGCCTGCCGAACCGGCTCTTCGCCGAACTCGCCGACGGCGGGCGGGAACGGTTCCGCGTGGAGAAGCAGCTCCGGCACCGCGAGGGCCACCTCATCTGGAGCAAGGTCACCGTCTCCCTCATCCGCGACGGCGAGGGCGAGCCGCTCTACACCCTCGCCCTGGTCGAGGACATCACCGAGCAGCGCCGCCTCGGCGACCGCCTGGAGTACCAGGCCCTGCACGACCCGCTGACCCGGCTGCCCAACCGCACCTCCTTCTTCGAACGCCTCGACGCCGCCTGCCTCACCGCCGACGGGCTCGCCCCGGCGGAGGAGGACGGGCGCCGCGTCGGCGTCTGCTACCTCGACCTCGACGGCTTCGCCGCGATCAACGAGACCCTCGGCCACCACATCGGCGACCAGTTGCTGATCGCCGTCGCCGCCCGGCTCCAGCACGGCCTCTCCGGGCCCGGCGCCCACCTGGTCGCCCGGATGGGCGGCGACGAGTTCGCCGTCCTCGTCGCCGACAGCGCGGGCAGCGAGCAGCTCACCGCACTGGCCGCCCGCATCCTGGAGGCGCTGGAGCGCCCCTTCGACGTCGCCGGGCACCGGCTGGTGATCACCGCCAGCGTGGGCGTGGTCGAGCGGTCCGTCCACGAGACCACCCCGACCGACCTGGTCAAGGACGCCGACGCCACCCTGTACTGGTCCAAGGCCGACGGCCGCGCCCGCTGGACGCTGTACGACCCCGACCGCGGCGCCCACCAGCTGACCCGCCAGCGCCTGGCCACCGCCCTGCGCCCGGCCCTGGAGCGCGGCGAGTTCACCATCGAGTACCAGCCGCTGGTCGGCCTCGCGGACGGGACGGTGCACGGCGCCGAGGCCCTCGTCCGCTGGCGCCACCCCCGCTACGGAACGCTCTCCCCCGACCGCTTCATCCCGCTCGCGGAGGAGTCCGGCGCGATCGTCCCGCTCGGGAAGTGGGTCCTGGAGGAGTCCTGCCGCCAGGCGCGGCAGTGGCTCAGCGAGTTCCCCGACACCGAGACCTTCGTCAGCGTCAACCTGGCCGCGCGGCAGATCTGGGACTCCGACGTGGTCGCCGACGTCGCCCGGGCGCTGGAGAGCACCGGCCTGCCGGCCCGGCTGCTCCAGCTGGAGATCACCGAGAGCGCCCTGCTCGGCCCCGGCGGG
This sequence comes from Kitasatospora sp. NPDC101183, assembly GCF_044767945.1. Classification (NCBI taxonomy): domain Bacteria; kingdom Bacillati; phylum Actinomycetota; class Actinomycetes; order Kitasatosporales; family Streptomycetaceae; genus Kitasatospora; species Kitasatospora sp. NPDC101183. The sequence continues at coordinate 88,305 of NZ_JBIWOW010000012.1, forward strand.
CGGCCCTCGCAGGCCCTCCAGGCGCTCGCGGACATGGGCGTGCGGATCGCCATCGACGACTTCGGCACCGGCTACTCCAACCTGGCGTACCTCTCCCGGTTGCCGGTGCACGTGCTCAAGCTCGACGGCACCTTCATCCAGGGCTTCCGCGACCCCGCCCCGGCGCCCCGCCCCGAGTCCGGAACCCGGCGCAGCGACGCCGACGAGCAGATCGTCGGCGCCATGGTGCAGCTGGCCCACACCCTCGGCCTGACCGTCACCGCCGAGGGCATCGAGAGCGCCGCCCAGGCCGAACGCCTCCGCCTCACCGGCTGCGACACCGCCCAGGGCTGGTACTTCGCCCGCCCCGGCGAGGCCGAGCACGTCGCCGCCATACTCCGCGAATCCCGCCCCACCGCCCCCGCCGCCCCGACCGCCCCGTAGCCCGGGCCGACGGCGCCGGCCCGGGCCCGGGCTGCGGCCGTCAGGCGGTGGTCGGGAGGCCGTAGGCCTCGGCGATGAGGCCGTAGGAGCGGAGGCGGGCCTCGTGGCCGTGGATGTGGGAGGTGACCATCAGCTCGTCGACGCCGGTGCGCTTGCGGAGGGCCTCCAGGCCGTCGGCGACCTCGCCTGCTGAGCCGAGGACGACGTTCTCCAGCCAGCTGTCGATGAACTCCGCCTCGGCCGGGCTGTACGGGTAGTCCTCGGCCTCCTGCGGGGTGGGGATGGGGCCGGGGTTGCCGCGGCGGAGGCGGAGCATCCCGAGGGCGGCGGAGCGGGCGAGGCGGCGGGCCGCGGCCTCGTCGTCGGAGGCGACGGCCGTCACGCCGATCAGCGCGTACGGCTCGGAGAGCACCTCGGAGGGGCGGAACGAGGAGCGGTAGAGGTCCAGCGCGGGGAGGGTGTTGGCGCTGCTGAAGTGGTGGGCGAAGGCGAAGGGCAGGCCGAGGCGCCCGGCCAGCTGGGCGCTGAAGCCGGAGGAGCCGAGCAGCCAGACCGGCGGGCGGCCCTCGCCCCGGGGGACGGCGGTGAGCCGGGCGTACGGGTGGCCGTCGGGGAAGTCCCCGTCGAGGAAGTGGGTCAGCTCCGCGAGCAGCCTCGGGAAGTCGTCCGCGCCCTCGCCGAGGCCCCGGCGCAGTGCCCGGGCGGTGGCCGGGTCGGTGCCGGGGGCGCGGCCGAGCCCGAGGTCGATCCGGCCGGGGTGGAGGGCCTCCAGCAGGCCGAACTGCTCGGCGATGGTCAGCGGGGCGTGGTTGGGCAGCATGACGCCGCCCGAGCCGAGCCGGATGGTCGAGGTGTGGGCGCCGAGGTGGGCGAGCAGGACGGCCGGGTTGGAGCTGGCCACGCCGGGCATGCCGTGGTGTTCGGCCACCCAGAAGCGGTGGTAGCCCCAGGCCTCGGCCCGCCGGGCCAGTTCGGTGGTGGCGGCCAGGGCCTCGGCGGGGGTGAGGCCGACGCCGACGGTGGCGAGGTCGAGGATCGAGAGCGGGGCGGGGGCCGTGCCCCGGGCGGTCCCTCTGACCGCCGCCGCGGGCTCCGGCGTGCTCGGCTGCCGCTGCTGGTCCCCGGTGGTCGTTCCGTCCGTCATGCCGTCGTCCTTCCGGCTGTGCTCGGGGCGGCCGGTCGCCTGCCCCTCCTCGCCGCGGGGGTCAACCACGGCCGCGGGCCCGCTGTTCCCGCGCCCCGCCCCCGGAGGCTCGGAATCCGCCCGGGCACGGCTCGGGAGCGGCTCGGGAGCGGGCGGAGGAGGGCCGGTTCGGGCCCCGGGAACCCGGGGTGCTTCATGGCATGAAAAGTCGAAGCGCTAGCGTGGACCTTGGAGCCTTCTGCTCCCCGGGCGACGTGAAGGGAGGCCGGCCTTGGAATTCCTGACGGCGATCGGCTCCTCGTGGATCTGCGCCCTGGCCCTGTGCGCGGTGCTCGGGGACGCCCTGCTCCCGTTCATCCCGAGCGGGACCCTGGTGATCCTGGCCGTGCTCAAGACGGCCCCGATCGAGGGCGCCCCGATACTGCTCGGCCTGGGTGTGGCGGTGGCGTCGTTCCTGGGCGACCTGCTGCTGCTCCACCTCGCCCGCAGGGGCGCGCCCGTCCTGCAGCGAAGACTGGCCCGGCGGCCGAAGCTGGCGGACAGCGTGGCGCGGGTGCAGCGGGCCCTGGTGGACCGGCCGCACGGCGCGGCGGCCGCGATGGTCGTGGTCGCGCGGTTCGTCCCGGCGGGGCGGACGGTGCTGGACGTGGCGATCGGCCACTCCACGACCCACCACCCGCACCGGTTCCTGCACTGGTCGGCGCTGGCGGCGCTGGTCTGGGCCGCGTACATCGTGACGCTGGGCTGGCTGAACAGCCACTGGTTCAACACGGCCTGGCTGAGCCTGGGCGTGTCCTGCGCGGCGGCGACGGCCGTCAGCACGGCGATCGCGCGCATCATCCGGCGCAACCGGCGGCTCGCCGCGCTCTGAGCGCCCCCGCACCCACGCCCTCACCGACGCCTGCCCGTGCGGGCAACTCCGCTGCCCGGACGGGCGACGGAGGATACCGGGCGCTGACGAACTCCGACCGATTCGTTCCGACCGGCGGTACGGTACTGCCCTGACGGCCCGGCGAGCGAAGCGTCACAGCACCGCAACAGAGCGACGGTTCCCGCAGCCGGACCGGGCCCGCCGCACGTGGTGACTGTTGTCGGAGCCGACGGCCTTGGTCGCGGCTGCGGCCGCATGACATGCTTACGGCGGAAAATTCATCAATTGCCCGATTTGACCGGTACGGCCCTCGGCCACCCTCACCACCGGCGTCGGGCTCCAGGGGAGACCATGACCAGCATCTCGCGCAGGACGGTGCTCAGTGCGACCGCCGCGACCGCCGCCCTCGGCGCGGTCACGGCCTGCTCCAGCGGCGGGTCGGGTTCCAAGGGCTCCACCCCCGGCGCGGGCGGCGACGGCGGCACCGCGCAGAACACCACCGGCGACCCGACCAAGGCGGTCGTGCCCAAGGGCACCCCGATCGGTGACGGGTCCACCGCGGACACCGGTCCGCAGCCGAACCAGCCCAAGCCCGAGAAGCTCAAGCCGGGCGAGCGCCCACCGCAGTTCGTGGTCTTCTCGTGGGACGGCGCGGGCGGCACCGACGACGGCCAGTTCCCGCGCTTCCTCAAGCTCGCGGAGGAGCACAAGGCCACGATGACCTTCTTCCTCTCCGGCATCTACGCGCTGCCGAAGGGCAAGTCCGAGCTCTACCACCCGCCGAAGCACTCCGTCGGCGCCTCCGACATCCCGTACCTCTCGGACGGCGCGGTCAAGAGCACCCTGAAGCTGATCAGCCAGGCCTGGGTGGCCGGGCACGAGATCGGCACGCACTTCAACGGGCACTTCTGCTCGACGCGTTCGGACCACAACGGCGTCAACATGTGGACGCCGGAGGACTGGCAGAGCGAGATCGACCAGGCCATCGGCTTCGTCACCCAGTGGAAGACCAACACGGGCTTCACCGACGTCGATCCGCTGCCCTTCGACTACAAGAAGGAGCTGATCGGCGGCCGCACCCCCTGCCTGGAGGGGCAGAAGGCGCTGCTGCCGACCATCGCCAAGCTGGGCTGGAAGTACGACGCGAGCTCGCCGGGCGGTCTCCAGATATGGCCGCAGAAGGTGCAGGACGGCAAGGTCTGGGACTTCCCGCTGCAGTCCATCCCGTTCCCCGGGCACGCCTTCCAGGTGCTGTCGATGGACTACAACATCCTCGCCAACCAGTCCAAGGGCAGCACCAAGGGCGACCCGAACTCGTACGGCGCCTGGCGCACCGAGGCCACCAACGCGTACGTGGCGGGCTTCGAGCGGGCGTACAACAGCAACCGGGCGCCGTTCTTCGTCGGCAACCACTTCGAGCAGTGGAACGGCGGCATCTACATGGACGCCGTCGAGGAGGCGCTCAAGCAGATCGCGGGCAAGCCCGAGGTCCGGCTGGTCTCCTTCAAGCAGCTGGTCGAGTGGCTGGAGGTGCAGGACCAGTCCACCCTGCGCAAGCTCCGCTCGCTCAACGTCGGCCAGGCGCCGGGCGGGGGCTGGGACGCCTTCCTCGGCTCGGCGGGCGCGGCGGCCACGCCCACGAGCTGACCTGCGGACTCCCGGGCCCCGGACGGCAGTTGCCGTTCGGGGCCCGTTCGTTCACCCGGCCAGCAGCCCGCACACGATCCGGTCGGCGCCGGCCTCGCCCCACAGGATCGAGTAGTGGTTGCTGCCCGCGACCGGCGAGGCGGGCACCCGGGCCGTGTCCAGCCCGGCGAGGGCGATCCGCCCGGGGTCGTACAGGCCCTGCGGCTCGTCGAGCAGTCCGCGTTCCGCCCAGAGGAGTTCGGCCGGGCAGGGCAGCCGGTGGACGGCGGCGGCCGCCTCCGCGTCGAGCAGGACCTGGGCGCCGTCCACCCGGACGGCCTCCGGCACGCAGGAGGAGCGCAACTCCGGTTCCTCGCCGACGAGATCGCGCTGGGTGTAGGCGTCGATCTCCTCCGTCCACGCCGGGCCGAAGGCCGGGTGGCGGAGCCAGAACTCCCGGTACGCGGCACGGTCGGGGAAGGTGGTCGACAGCCGGGCCAGGGCGGGGCCGAGCACGGCGGCCAGGGCGTCCTCCTCGCCGACTCCCTCGGGCAGCGGGAAGGACAGCGCACCGTCCACCAGCAGCACCCGGCGTACGAGCGCGGGGTGGCGCACGGCCGCCAGCGCCGTGACCCAGGCGCCCATGGAGTGGCCGACGACGGTGACGGGCCCGGCGCCGAGGGCGGTGATCAGCGCGGCCACGTCCTCGGCGTGCCGCGCCAGGCCGTAGGGCCCGGGGACCGTACGGCTGGCGGCGCGGCCGCGCAGGTCGGGGGCGACCAGGGTGACCCGCCCGGCGAGGCGGCGGGCGACCTCGAACCAGGACAGGCCGTTGGCGGTGATGCCGTGCACCGCCACCACGACCGGCGCCCCCTCGGCGGCGGCGGGCCAGCGCAGGGCGGCGAGGTCGCCGCCGGGGACGGGGACGGTGAACTCCTCGGGGTGCGGGCTCACGCGGGGGTACCTCCGGTGGGTCTTTCGGCGGGAATGCCGGAACCGTAGGTGTGCGGTGGAAGCTGCGACATGTGTCCGAACTACATAACAGCCCAAGGGAATATAGAGCCCGGCGATATGCCGCCCGGCGTATTCGCGCCGGTATCACCCGAGCTCGCCACCCTGGCCAAGAATCATAGTATCTTCACGCTCGAGTGGTGATCATTCCTCCTCATGCTTGCGATCGCCCTTGTGTTCCATGAGAGTTGAAGCCGCCGACTCCGGGGGGAGCAACCATGACCTTGCCGTTCTCACGACGAGGGGACGTCGGAACGGCCCACGAGGGGAACACCGGAAGGACGTACGACGAGGACCTGGCCACCGAGCCCGAAGCCCCGTACGACTACGCCCACTTCAGCCGCCTCGCCGGCCCCGCGCACGATCCCGACGAGCCGGACGACCACGACGGCCTCGGCGGAGGCGTCTACCGGCCGGACCCGGGAGCACACACGGCCGTCCGCCCGGCCGAGCCCTACCGGGTGCGCTACCGCAGCCTGCTGCGCCACGAGCCGCACCGCCTGCGCGCCGCCCTGCTGCTGCTGGCCGCGCCCCTGGTGGAGACCGTCCTGCTGGTCTGGCTGATGCTGCCGGAGCACTGGCCGGTGCGCCCCGACGAGAGCAACTCCCTCGTCCTGCTGGGCGACAAGGTGATGATCGGGATCATCGCCCTGGTCGAGGTGTTCCGCCTGGTCAACGTCGTCTCCAACGTCCACGCCACCCTCGCCGCCCGCGACCCGATCCCGGTGACGCCCGAGCGCGGCACCCGGGTCGCCTTCCTCACCACCTGCGTGCCCGGCAAGGAGCCCCCGGAGATGGTCCGGGCCACCCTGGCCGCCGCCCGGGCGGTACGCCACGAAGGACCGTACGACGTCTGGCTGTTGGACGAGGGAAACGATCCTGCAATGCGCTCCCTCTGCGCCGACCTGGGCGTGCGCCACTTCACCCGCGCCGACCGCCCGCACTGGAACCTGCCCAAGGGCCGCTTCCGGGCGAGGACCAAGCACGGCAACTACAACGCCTGGCTCCAGGCGCACGGCGACGACTACGACTTCTGGGTCTCCGTGGACACCGACCACGTGCCGCTGCCGGACTTCTGCGAGCGCATGCTCGGCTACTTCCGCGACCCCGACGTGGCCTTCGTGGTCGGCCCCCAGGTGTACGGGAACTACAGCAGCTCCGGCTCGGCCGTCACCAAGTTCTCCGAGAGCCAGCAGTACCTCTTCCACGCGCTCGTCCAGCGCGCCGGGAACCGCTACGGCGCACCGATGTTCGTCGGCACCAACAACGCCGTCCGGATCAGCGCCCTCCAGGCGATCGGCGGCCTGTCCGACTCCATCACCGAGGACATGGCCACCGGCCTGGAGTTCCACCGCAGCCGCAACGCGGAGACGGGCGAGCGCTGGAAGTCGGTGTACACCCCGGACGTGCTCGCCGTCGGCGAGGGCCCGTCCTCCTGGACGGACTTCTTCTCCCAGCAGCTGCGCTGGAGCCGCGGCACCTACGAGACCCTGCTGACCCGCTACTGGCGGGTGATGTGGCGGCTCTCGCCGGGCCGGCTGCTCAACTACTCGCTGATGGTGGGCTTCTACCCGATGGCCGCGCTCACCTGGCTGCTCGGCGGCGTCTCCAGCGTGCTCTACCTGGGCTTCGGAGCCTCCGGCGTCCACGTCTCCTCGGAGATCTGGATGATGCTCTACAGCGATGCCGCCGTGCTCCAGCTGCTGCTCTACACCTGGAACCGCAAGCACAACGTCAGCCCGCACGAGCCGGCCGGCTCCTCCGGGGTGGCGGGCATGGCGATGTCGGCGCTGTGCGGGCCCGTCTACGCGGCCTCGCTGCTCCAGGCCCTGGTGCGCCGGCGCGGCGGGTTCGTGGTGACGCCCAAGGGCCGCTCGGCCAGCGCCGACCGGCCGGGCGCCTTCCGCTACCACCTGTTCTGGGCGCTGGTGTTCGGCGGGGCCTTCACCGCCTCCTTCTTCACCGGCTACGACCACGTCGCGATGCGCACCTGGGCCTGCATCGCCCTCGCGCTGACCGTCCTGCCCGTGCTGGTGACGGCCGCCGACGCCGTCCGGCGCCGCCGCACCCGGCCGACCTCGAACCTCGCGTTCACCAGCGGCCCGGAGGCGCCGCGCGTCCTGCTGGAGAAGCGCGGGCCCCGGCACGCCGTACCGCCGCAGGGGCGGGCGCCGGCGCACGAGGCGCTCGACTCGCCGACCGTGCCGCTGCGGCTCGTCCGCGCCGAGGACGGCGACCCGTCCGGCGACCCGTCCGGCGACCCGTCCGGCGACCCGTCAGCCCACCCGTCCGCCGAGCTCGTCTCCCGAGGGGACTCCACCACGTGAAGATCCACAAAGCCGGACGGACGAGGCGCTTCGCCCTCGGCAGCACCGTCGCCCTGACCGTCGCCGGGATGAACGCCCCGGCCGTGCTCGGCTTCGCGAACGAGCGGTACCACCAGTACGTGATCAACCGCCCCGAGTACAAGGCGGAGTTCGGGCACTGGCAGACCCTCTCGCTGCCCGCGAAGTTCCGGGTCAACGCCGTCCACGCGACGCTGCTGCACACCGGCAAGGTGCTGATCGTCGCCGGTTCGGGCAACGACGAGAAGCAGTTCGACGCGGGCACCTTCAAGAGCCTGCTCTGGGACCCGGCGAAGAACACGTACAAGCTGATCCCCACCCCCGCCGACATGTTCTGCGGCGGCCACGCCTCCCTCCCGGACGGCCGGGTGCTGGTCGCCGGCGGCACCGCCCGGTACGAGAAGCTGGACGGCGCGGTGAAGAGGGCCGGCGGCGTGATGCGGGTCCGCAACGAGAGCCCCGACGCCGCCCGGACCTTCGACAAGGGCACCGTCTTCGTCGCCCCGAACGGGCGCGAGTACGTCTCCACCGCCCCGGTGACCGTCCCCGCCGCCACCAAGGCCGGCGCGGGGAAGCAGACCGTGGTCACCGCCGGGGAGCAGCACGTCTTCGTCGAGGCCTCCGGCGAGGGCCGCGACTGGGTCTCCACCTCCCCCGCGCAGTACCGGATCAAGGGTCTGAACGGCGCCGACGCCCACAACCTCTACGGGCAGAGCGCCAAGCTGACCCTGGACAAGCAGGACTACCAGGGCATCCGCGCGGCCTTCGAGTTCAACCCGGACACGGAGCTGTACGAGCAGGTCACCGACATGGCGCACGCCCGCTGGTACCCGACGCTCACCGGGCTCGGCGACGGCCGCGTCGTCACCGTCTCGGGCCTGGACGACACCGGGGAGATCCTCAACGGCAACGACAACGAGGTCTACGACCCGAAGTCCAAGTCCTGGTCCAAGGGCCCCGACCGCTACTTCCCGACCTACCCGGCGATCTTCCTGACGGCGAGCGGCAAGCTCTTCTACTCCGGCTCCAACGCGGGCTACGGCCCCGCCGACAAGGGCCGCGACCCGGGCGTGTGGGACCTGGCCACCAACGGCTTCCAGCGCGTCCCCGGCCTGCGCGACCCCGGGCTGACCGAGACCTCCGCCTCGGTGCTGCTGCCGCCCGCGCAGGCGCAGAAGGTGATGGTGCTCGGCGGCGGGGGCGTCGGGGAGTCCCCGCAGTCCACCGCCCGCACCGACATCGTCGACCTCACCGCGCCGAAGCCCGCCTTCGTACCCGGCCCGGACCTCCCGGCCGGCGGCACCCGCTACCTCAACAGCGTGATCCTGCCGGACGACACCGTGTTCACCACCGGCGGCTCCAGCGGCTACCGGGGCCGGGGGGACAGCGACCTGCTCAGGGCGCAGGTGTACCACCCCGACTCCGGCACCTTCACCAAGGCCGCCGAGCCGACCGTGGGCCGCGACTACCACTCCGAGGCGCTGCTGCTGCCGGACGGCCGGGTCGCGGTGCTCGGCTCCAACCCGCTGTTCGCCGACAAGGCCGAGACCCAGCCGGGCGGCTTCGAGCAGCGCATCGAGATCTACACCCCGCCGTACCTGTACCGCGGGGACCGGCCCGAGATCGGAGCCGCCCCGGAGGCGGCGAAGCTCGGCTCCACGATCGAGGTCGCCACCTCCCGGCCGGGCGCGGTGGCCACCGCCAAGCTGATCCGGCCGAGTTCGGTCACCCACGTCACCGACGTCGAGCAGCGCTCGGTGGCGCTGGACGTCACCGGGCGCGGCCCGGGCAGCGTCTCGCTCGCGCTGCCGAAGAACCCCAACCTGCTGCCGCCCGGCTGGTACATGCTCTTCCTCGCGGACGGCGCCGGGACGCCGTCGGTGGCCCGCTGGGTGGAAGTGACCGCCTAGCCCACGCCTAGCCCACGCCTAGCCCTGCCGCGCCGCTCGGACGAGCCCGAGGGCGTACGGCAGCCAGAACTCGCCCGCCCCGGGCTCGCCCCGGCCGCACTCGCCGTCGGACTCCCCCGGGTTCTTGATCCACAGGTAGGCGTCGACCCCGGGCCGCCCGGTGTCGGCGGTCGGCGCGGCGCCCAGCGCCCGCCCGGGCGGGTTGCACCAGGCGTCGGAGCCCCCCGAGCCGTTGCCGTTGCGGCTGGTGTCGACGACGAAGTGCTTGCCGTCCAGGGCGGCGGAGAGCCGGGCGCCGTAGGCGGCGTCGCGGTCGGTGTCGTAGAAGTTGGAGACGTTCACGGCGAAGCCGTCCGCCAAGGCGATGCCGGACTTGCGCAGGGCGCCGGCCAGCTCGCCCGGGTCCTGCACCCAGCCGGGGTTGCCCGCGTCCAGGTAGACCCGGACGTTCGGACGCTTCTTCAACTCCTGGACGGCGAAGGCGAGGAGGCCGTAGCGCTCGGCGGCCACGTCTCCCTTGACCCCGCAGCCGTCCAGGGTGTGGGCGACGGCGTCCGGCTCCAGCACCACCCAGGCCCGGCGGTCCCCCAGGGCCTGCGCAACCTCGGTGATCCAGGCCCGGTAGGCGGCCGCGTCGGCGGCCCCGCCGGCGGAGTAGAGGCCGCAGTCGCGGTGCGGGATGTTGTACGCGACGAAGACGGCCGTCCGGTTCGCCTCCGTGGCGCTGCGGCCGACCTGCTCGGCGATCTGCGCGGCGCCCCGCTCTCCGAGCCACTGCGAGGAGGGCTGGGCGGCGATCCTGGCCAGCTCGTCGGCCTCCGCCGCACGGCCCTGGGTGCGCAGCGCGCCCATCTGGCGGGCGGCGTTGGTGCGGTCGGACACGAAGAAGGTCTGGCCCGGCAGTTGGGGCAGGCCCCCGGCCGGTGCGGCGGACCCCGTCCCCGCCACCGGGGGCACGGCCTCGACGGCCGGGGCCCCCTTGGGGCCGCCTCCGGAGTCGCATCCCACGAGCAGCCCCGCGAGAAGCCCCGTCAGGACCGGCCCCGCAGACCACCGCAACGTTCCCACCCGGCGCACGTGTTGCCCCTCCCCAGGACCGGCGGTACCGCCCGCCGGCCGGGGACCAGCTAAGCACACGCGCCGACGGCCGCACGGCCCGACCGGTGAACGGCGCGTGGCCGTGGGGGGGCGGAACGCTCCGCCCCCCCACGGCCGTCGTGCCGGCTCAGCCCTGCTTGACGTCCGGGATCCGCCAGTCGATCGCCTCGGCACCGAAGCCGTCCAGCGCCGTGTTGATCTGCGAGAACGGGCGGCTGCCGAAGAACAGCTTCGCGGACAGCGGCGACGGGTGCGCGCCCTGCACGACCACGTGCTTCTCGGTGTCGATCAGCGGGAGCTTCTTCTTGGCGTAGTTGCCCCACAGCACGAAGACCACCGGCTCCTCGCGGGCGCTCACGGCCTTGATCACCGCGTCGGTGAACTTCTCCCAGCCCTTGGCCTTGTGCGAGTTGGCCTCGTGCGCGCGGACGGTGAGCACCGCGTTGAGCAGCAGCACGCCCTGCTCGGCCCAGTGCATCAGGTACCCGTTGTCGGGGGCCGGGATGCCGAGGTCGGCGTCCAGCTCCTTGAAGATGTTGCGCAGCGAGGGCGGCGTCTTGGTGCCGGGGAGCACCGAGAAGCTCATGCCGTGGGCCTGGCCGTCGTCGTGGTACGGGTCCTGGCCGAGGACGAGCACCCGCACCTTCTCGTACGGCGTGGCCTCCAGCGCGCTGAACTCCTGGCCGCTCGGCGGGAACACCTGGTGCTCCGCGCGCTGGGCGGCCACGAAGGCCGCCAGCTCGGCGAAGTACGGCTTCGCCGTCTCCTCGCCCAGCACCTCGCGCCAGGACTCGGGCAGTTCCAGCCCGCCGCCCTCGCCGGCCTCGACCGCGCTCGCCTGGACCGTCTCCGTCACGACATCCACCTTCCACACCGCGGCTGTTGCGCCGCACGCCCTCTTGCACCCCGAACGCTACACAGACCCACCGACAGCCCGCTCCGGAGTCCTGGAGTTCTCCTCGGGCGCCGCACGCGAAACCCGAAGGTGCTCCAGCACGTTGAGCCCCACCAGCACCACCGCGAGCGTGGTCAGCACCACCAGGGCGGGCAGCCGCACCATCGCGGGCGCGAGGGCCAGCACCACGGCGGCCGTGCCCAGCCTGGTCGTGGCGACCTTGCGGAACATCATCCAGCGCGTGTAGCCGAAGGTCAGCAGGTAGAGCGCGCAGCCCCCGTACAGCAGCGCCACCGCGCCGGGCCCGAGCTCGTGCCAGGGCTCGGCGACGGTCTCGCCGAAGCCGACGGCCACCCCGATCACCCCGGCGGCCAGCGCCAGGTGGCCGTACTGGAAGATCCGCCGGATGACGTCCCGGCGCGAGTCGGCGACCTCGACGGCGTGGCGCATCGCGTCGGAGGCGTAGACGAAGTACTGCCACCAGAGCCCGGCCGAGATGGTGAACGCGGCGGCCACGGCGGCGAGTTCGGCCGCGTCCAGCCGGGATTCGGCCGCCGTGCCACCGATGCCGACGATGGACTCCCCGATCGCCACCAGCAGGAACAGCGCGAACCGCTCCGGCATGTGCGTCGGGTGGTAGGCCACCGCGGCGAGCCTGCGCCGGAACACCAGCGGCGCCGAGAGGTCGCACAGTGCGGCCGCCGCCCACAGCGCCAGCCGCGGGCCGTCCGGCAGCAGCCCGCCGATGACCAGCAGCGGCCCGCTGACCAGCACCCCGGCCCCGTACGGCCCCTGCCACACGCCCGGGACGCGGACCAGCAGGAGCAGCAGCACCACCCGCGCCAGCCAGTACGCGAGGCCGAGCAGCAGGCCGCGCCCGGCCCAGGCGCCGGGGACGGCCAGGGCCATGAACAGGCCGGCCAGGCCGACGAGCAGGATGCCCAGGCGGTCCCGCAGGTTGTCCACGTCGCGGATGTTGGCCTGCACGGTGGTGCCGACCCAGCACCAGTACACGGGGACGAAGACCACCAGGGCCCGCGCCAGCCCGAGCGCGTCGTGGTGGTGGTGCAGCAGCGCGGAGACCTGCGTGATCGCGAAGACGAAGACCAGGTCGAAGTACAGCTCGGCCCAGGTGACCCGCTTCTCCCGCGCCTCTTCCCCCGTCGTGCCCATCCGCCCGTTCCTCCCCCGTCCATGGACCCGCGAAGGGCCCCGCCCCGGCTCCACGGCCGGGACGGGGCCCACAAAAAGCACCTAGATCAGCTCGACCAGGTCCGCGATCGACGCGACCACCCGGGTCGGCCGGTACGGGAACCGCTCGACGTCCTCGGCGGCGGTCAGGCCGGTGAGCACCAGGATGGTCTCCATCCCGGCCTCCATGCCCGCGACGATGTCGGTGTCCATCCGGTCGCCGATCATCACGGCGGACTCGGAGTGGGCCCCGGCGGAGTTCAGCGCCTCGCGCATCATCAGCGGGTTGGGCTTGCCGACGAAGTACGGCTCGACGCCCGTCGCCTTGGTGATCAGCGCCGCGACGGAGCCGGTGGCCGGCAGCACACCCTCGGTGGAGGGGCCGGTCTCGTCCGGGTTGGTGCAGATGAACCGGGCGCCCTGGTTGATCAGGCGGATCGCCTTGGTGAGCGCCTCGAACGAGTACGTCCGGGTCTCGCCGAGCACGACGTAGTCGGGGTTGTTGTCGGTCAGCACGTAACCGGCCTGGTACAGCGCGGTGGTGAGGCCGGCCTCGCCGATGACGTACGCGGTGCCGCCGGGGCGCTGGCCCTTGAGGAACTTCGCGGTGGCCAGGGCGGAGGTCCAGATGCACTCCTCCGGCACCTCCAGGCCCATGCCGGCCAGGCGGGCGCTGAGGTCGCGCGGGGTGTAGATGGAGTTGTTGGTGAGCACCAGGAACGGCTTGCCGGACTCCCGCAGCCTGCGCAGGAACTCCTCCGCCCCGGGAATCGGCGTGCCCTCGTGGATGAGGACCCCGTCCATGTCGGTCAGCCAGGACTCGATGGGCTTGCGGTCTGCCACGTGCGTGTCTCCCGAAGTGTTGCAGCGTCTTGCGTGGGGGGCCCTGACGCGGCCCAGCCTAATCGGCGCACTCCGACGAGGACAGGACGTATCGCCCGGCGGACGCCGGGCTCAACGGACGGGGGCCAAAGCGGGAGCAACCGGGCGGGGTGCGGCCGCGCGCGGTGTGGTTGGGTGGGCGGCATGAGCGATGAATCCTCGCGGGCGCTGCGGGTCGGTCTGATCGGGTACGGCCTGGCCGGGTCCGCCTTCCACGCGCCGCTGATCGCGGGCACGCCGGGGATGCGGCTGGAGGCCGTGGTCACCGCCAACCCGCAGCGGCGGGAGCAGTTGGCCCGGGAGCACCCCGGCGCGCGGGCGGTGGACACGCCCGAGCGGCTGCTGGCCGATCCGGAGGCGCTGGACCTGGTGGTCGTCGCCTCGCCGAACCGCACCCACGCGCCGCTGGCGGGGGCGGCGCTGCGGGCCGGGCTGGCCACCGTGGTGGACAAGCCGCTGGCGGGGACGGCCGCCGAGGCGCTGGAGCTGTGCCGGCTGGCGGACTCGCGCGGCGTGCTGCTGTCCGTGTTCCAGAACCGGCGTTGGGACGGGGACTTCCTCACCGCGAGCCGCCTGGTGCGCGGCGGCGCGCTGGGCCGGGTGCACCGGTTCGAGTCCCGGTTCGAGCGGTTCCGCCCCAAGCCCAAGCCGGGCTGGCGGGAGCTGGCCGACCCGGCGGAGGCCGGGGGCACCCTGTACGACCTGGGCAGCCACCTCGTCGACCAGACGCTGACCCTGTTCGGGCCGGTCGAGACGGTGTACGCCGAGATCGACGTGCGCCGCGACGGCGCGGTGGTCGACGACGACGCCTTCCTCGCCCTCACCCACGCCTCGGGCACCCGCTCCCACCTGTGGACCAGCGCCCTCACGCCGCTGGCCGGCCCCCGGCTGCGGGTGCTCGGCGACACCGCCGGGTACGTCAAGTCGGGCATGGACCCGCAGGAGGCCGACCTGCGGTCGGGCCTGCGCCCCGGCGGCGGCCGCCCGTGGGGCGCGGACCGGCCGGAGCGGTACGGGACGCTGGGGACGGACGAGTCGGCGATCTCCCTGCCCACCGACCCGGGCGACTACCCGGCCTTCTACGCCGGGATCGCCGCCGCCCTCACCGTCCCGGGCACCCCTGCGCCCGTGGACCCGTACGACGCCGTGGCCGCGCTGACCGTCCTGGAGGCCGCCCGCGCCTCGGCGGCGACGGGGACGACGGTACGGCTGACCTGACGTTCTTTACCCTGCCTTTACGTTGCGGGCTACGATGACCGCATGAGCACACCCGGGGGGCGGCAGGTCGGCGCCGAGGAGCGGCAGGAGCGCGAGCGGGCCTGGTCCATCGCGCAGAAGGAACGCGAGCGGGCCTTCGACGCGGCGATGGAGCAGCGCCGGGCCGAAGTGGCCGAGGAGGCCCTGGTCAGCCTCAACGCCCAGGAGCGGCAGGCGTGGGCGACGGGAAAGCGCGGCAGCCGCCTGCGTTACCTGGAGGTCGCCACGCCGGACGGCGAGCAGGTGCGGATCGCGGTGATCTGGCTCGGCCGGTTCCGGGCCGCCCGCAGGCCGCTGAAGGTCTACGACCCGCTGGACGGCGTGATGCCGGACGGCGAGGGGGTCCTGCTGCTCCTCCCGATCGCCGCGTTCCTGGGCCTGAACTTCGGGATCCGCTGGTCCTTCCTGCGGCTGATCGGCCGCCCCTGCTGGGCCGTCGCGGCGGCCGCGGGGGACGACCGGGGCAAGGGGCGCGGCAACGTCGTGGTGCTGCGCACCCGGCGGCGGGACACGGCCCTGCGGCGGGCGGCGGCGCTGGCCGGGGAGGTGGAGCGTACGGGCAGGCTCGCGCTCCTCACACCCCTCACACCCCGATGATCTCCACCGCCGAGGACAGGCCCCGGAAGTCCCCCACGTTGCGGGTGTAGAGCGGCAGCCCGTGCGCGGAGGCGACGGCGGCGATCATCAGGTCGATCCGGCGCGGCCGGGGCTGGCGCCCCGCGGCGATGGTCAGCGTGACCAGCGTGCCGTAGCGCGCGGCGGCGGCCGCGTCGAAGGGCAGCGGCTCGAAGTCGGCCATGGCGGCGCCCAGCACCTCCAGCCGGGCGGCCCGGCTGACCGGGTCGCGGGCCATGGAGACGCCCTGCTGGAGCTCGGCGAAGGTGATCGCGGTCAGCTCGGGGACGGCCGGCAGGTCGGAGGGGCGCAGCAGCGCCAGGTCGATGTAGACGCAGGTGTCCAGCACCCCGGCCGGTCGGCGTCGGGGTGCCCTTCTGCGCTCAGCCACGCGGCAGCTCGTCCGGGCGCGGCTGCCCTGCGTGGCCGGGCCGGGGACGCTCGAAGGGGTCGTCGCCCTCGTCGCCCACCAGCTCCTCGGGGCCGAAGTACTCCTCGGCCTCCTTGCGCATCTCCTGGTAGTCCACGCGCGGCAGCTTCACGTGCCGCGCCACCAGTTCCTCGGCCGTGAGCCGGCGCCGCCCGGACACCGGCCGCAGCTCCGCGACCTCGACCCCGTTCCTGGTGATGTGGAAGGTCTCCCCGGCCTCGACCTGGTCCATCACCGCGGCGGAGTTGTTCCGGAACTCCCGCTGGGTAATCGTCTTCATGGTTTTCAAGGTAGCCCCGTGTAGCACCGGTGGCTACACCCCCGCACCACCGGGTGGGAACCCGGCGGGCCCCAGGATCGTCCTGCTGGGCGACAGGGGTCCGCGCGGCACGGGAAGGGGGCAGGCCATGGGCGTCGTCGCGATGCTGCTGGGGCTGCTCCGGGTCCTCACGGGGGACTCCCTCGGCTCGCTCGGCCCTCTCGGCTCGATGGCCGACGGCGGCGCGCTCGCCTCCGTCGCCGCCGTGGCCGCCTTCGTGCTGCTGGCCGGTACGGCCGCCGCCGCCCTGGCCGGTGCCCGGCTCGCGGGCGCGCGGGCACCCGCGGCGGTGCGCAGCGGCGTGCTGCGGCGCCGGGCCTTCCGTACGGCCTTCCTCCCCCAGCGCGATCCGGACGCCCGGGGCCGGCGACGCCCCAGGGCCCCGGGAGCGGCCCCGGCGGCCGCGTAACCCCCCGTTCCCCCAGGCCACTTCGCGGCCGTCCTCCGCCGACCACTCATGTCTTCGCGTCATGTCTACGCGTCATGTCTTCGCGTCCTGAGACCCCGGAGGGCTCGCTCCACCATGTCCGTTCTCGCCGTGCTCGACCCCGCCGTCGCCGTCGCCCACGCGGCCGTCGACGCCCTCGCCCACGTCCTGCCGACCGCGCTCGCGATCGTCCTGTTCACCGTCGCCGTACGCCTGGCGCTGCACCCGCTCGCCCGGGCGGCGGCGCGCGGGGAGAAGGCGCGGGCGGCCCTCGCGCCGAAGGTCGCCGAGCTGGGCCGCCGGCACAAGGACCGCCCGGAGAAGCACCGGGAGGCGCTGGCCGAGCTGTACCGGAAGGAGCAGGTGTCCCCTGCGGCCGGGTGCCTGCCGATGCTGGTGCAGATCCCGTTCTTCTCGGTGATGTACCGGCTGTTCACCACCCCGAACGACCTGCTGGACCACACCCTGTTCGGCGTTCCGCTGGGCCTGCACGCCGGCGGCGCGCACGGCGCCGGGCAGGTCGCGGTGTTCGTCGCGCTGGAGGCGGGGCTGGCGGCGGTCGGGTTCGTCAACTTCCGCCGGGCCCGGCGCTCGGCGGCGGCCGCTGCCGCCGCCGCGGACCCGAAGGCGGCGCCGCAGCCGGGGGCGGGGCTCGCCCGGGTGATGCCGTACCTGTCGTTCGGCTCGGTGGTGTTCGCGCTGCTGGTGCCGGTGGCCGCCGCGCTGTACCTGCTGACGACGAGCGTCTGGTCGACGGCGGAGCGGGCGTGGCTGTACCGGGGTGCCCCGGTGCCGGCGACCGCTCTCGCCGTCTGAAGCCCGTCTGATACCCGTCCGATACCCGTCGGGCGGGTCGAACCGTCAGAAGTGGCGCAGCAGTTCGGGGAACGCCCCGAGCTGCAGCGTCGCCTCGTCCGGGCCCAGTTCGACGTGCTCCAGCACCCAGGTGTGCTCGTGCGGGATGAAGACCGTACGCAGGCCTGCCTTGCGGGCGGGGGCGATGTCGGACTTGGGCGAGTTGCCGATCATCCACGTCCGCGCGGGGTCGAGGTCGAGCTCGGCGGTCAGCTGGAGGTAGGTGTCCACGGACTTCTCGGCGACGATGTGGACGCCCCGGAAGTGGTGGTCGATCGTCGACGCCGTCACCTTGGCCTGCTGCTCCTCCTGGTCGCCCTTGGTGAGGATCAGCAGGTGGTGCCGCCCGGCGAGGGCGTCCAGGGTGTCGGCGACTCCGGCGATCAGCTCGATCGCGCCGCGGTCGGTGAGCGGGGTGAGCAGCTCGTCGATCCGGGCCAGCTCGGCCTGCGTCACCACGGCTCCGGCGCCGCGGAGTTGGCGCAGGCAGTCGGCGAGGCTCTGCCGGAAGACGGGGGTGCCGTAGCCGTGGGCGGCGGAGTTCTCGGCCTCGATCCGGCCGAGCAGGGCCTCGACGCCGGCGCGCTCGTCGGGGGTGGCGACCCAGTTCAGGAAGCCGTCGGTGACCCGCTCGAAGAGGACGTTGTTCTCCCAGAGGGTGTCGTCGGCGTCGAAGATGAGGATCTGGTCGGTGTGCATCGAACGTCCTTGGTCGTGGCGGTCAGTCAGGCGAGGAGGCGGGCGGCCCGGTCGAGGGTCTCGCGGAGGTTCTCCTCGGTGGTGCGCTCCCGGGCCTCCTCCAGGGTCAGCCACTCCAGCGGGGCGTCCGGGTTCTCCGGGCGGGCCTCGTCGGGGGTGTCGGTGGCGAGGAGGAAGCGCAGGTCGGCGTGCTCGTGGGCGGGTTCGACGGCGTTGGCCGGCACCGGCACCACGACGACGTGGACGAGCTCGTCCCCGGGCCACGGCCGCAGGTCGGTGAGGTGGGTCTCCTCGCGGCCCTCGCGCAGCGCGATCTCCAGCGGCAGGCTCTCCCCCGGGTCGCCGTGGCCGCCGACCTGCAGCCAGGCCTGCTGGCGCACGTGCCAGCGCAGCAGGACGCGGCGGGTCGGCGGGTGGACGATCAGCGCGGAGGCGGTGAAGTGCAGCGGGGTGGCGCGGTCCCAGGCGTCGGGGGCGCCGACCAGGGGCAGGGCCCTGGCGTGGTCGGCGGTCTCGACGGGGCCCTGCGGCCGGTGGTCGTCCAGGAGTCGGGCCAACGGGGGGCTCTGCACGGCGGGTTGCTCCTCGTTCCGCCACGGGCCGCATCGGCCGGGCGGGGTGGTCGGGCCAACGGATCGGGCGGGTCGGCCGGGCCGGTGGATCGGGCACGGGCGAACCCGCGCAGCCTAGCTTCCGCCGTACGGGCCGCCCAGCGGTTTTCACCCGCGCGGGTGGCCGGGACCGCTGGTCGGGGCGGGCTCCGGGAGGCCGTAGCCTCTGTGGTGATCGCGGTGGTCGTTCCGCGTTCGGGGACGCGTGTCCGGGCCCGGGTGCCCGGGGACAGGTGGAGGGAAGTTCGTCATGGTGGCTGCTCCGGCGCTCGCCGAGCTGCGCGAGGTGTGCCAGCCGCAGGCCAAGTTGCAGAGCCGCAACGGTGAGCACTGGGCGGGCCGGCTGTACATGCGCGCGATCTCGCTGCGCACCACCCGCCAGCTGGTGCGCACCTCGGTGTCGCCCAACACTCTGACCTGGGTGATGGTGGTGTGCGGGGTCGGCGGCGGCGCGGCGCTGCTGATCCCGGGCCTGACGGGCGCGGTGCTGGCGGCGGTGCTGTTCCAGCTGTTCCTGCTGTTCGACTGCGTGGACGGCGAAGTGGCGCGCTGGAAGCGCCAGTTCAGCATGGCCGGGGTGTACGTGGACCGGCTGGGCGCCTACCTCGCGGACGCCGCGCTGATGATCGGCGCGGGCGTACGGGCGGCGCGCGGCGGCTCGGAGCTGTGGGTGTCGGCGGGCCTGGCGGCCGCGCTGGGCGTGGTGCTGCTCAAGGCCTCGACGGACCTGGTGGACGTGGCCCGCGCCCGCAGCGGGCAGGCCCCGGCGGACGAGGAGTCCACGCAGCCTCGGTCGCAGGGCATCGCGACGGCCCGCCGGCTCGCCTCGATCTTCAAGATCCACCGGGTGACCAACGGCATCGAGGCCTCGCTGGTCCTCCTGGCGGCGGCCGTCGCGGACGCGGCGCTGCACAACCTGGACGTGACGCGGTGGACGCTGGCCGGGATCGCGGTGATCACCTGGGGGATGGTGGTGGCGCACCTGGCGTCGATCCTGTCCTCCTCCCGGCTGCGCTGACCTCCTCCTCCCCCGCCGTGACGACCCCGACCGTGCGGAACGGTCGGGGTCGTCGGCGTCCACCGGAGCGCGTCCGAGCCCGTCGGGCAGGGCCGACGTGACGCGCGTCACCGCAACGACCCGGCGCGGGCGGACAGGACAGGGTGTGGAGACATCGATACGCGCGCGCATCCGCGCCGGCGACGCGGACGCCTTCGGGGCCCTCTTCGAGGAGCACGCCCGGGCCGTCCACCGGCACGCCCTGAGGATGACCGGGGACAGCACAGCCGCCGAGGACGTGGTCTCGCTGACCTTCCTGGAGGGCTGGCGGCTGCGCTCCCGGATCGACCCCGACGGTGACAGCCTGCTGCCCTGGCTCCTGGGCATCGCCGGGAACGTCATCCGCAACACCCGCCGCGCCGCGCGGCGCCACCACCGGGCGCTGGCCGCGCTGCCGCCGCGCGAGGAGGTGCCGGACTTCGCGGGAGAGCTGACCTCGCGGATCGCGGACGCGGAGGAACTCGCCGCCGCCAAGGCCGCGCTGGAGCGGCTACGCCCGGCGGACCGGGAGGTGTTCGCGCTGTGCGTGTGGGAGGGCCTGGACCACGCCGCCGTCGCGGAGGCGCTGGGGCGGCCGGTCGGGACGATCCGCTCCCGGCTCTCGCGCGCCCGCGCCCGGCTGCGCGAGCTGACGGCCGAGGAGCTGGCCGGGGCGCGGTCCGTCAGGCCGTCCTCGGCGGCGGCTTCGGAAGCGACGGTGCAACGCCGTGACAGCGGCGGACAGGTAACGGGTGACCGCGTCCTCGCGGTCCGGCCGAACGAGGAGACGGTCCGATGAACGCCACCCCCCGCCCCGAGGCCGAGGACTCGGCCGTACGGGAGGAACTGGCCCGGCTGCTGCCGGCCCCGGCCACCCCGGACCTCCCCGCGAGCCGTCAACTCCTCCTCAAGGAGCACCTGATGGACAGCATCACCACCACCGCCGCGCCTCAGCGCCGCCGTCGCGGCCTGGCCCTGCGCATCGCCCTGCCCGTCGCCCTCGCGGCCGCCGTCGCCGGGGTCCTGGTCGCGGGCGGGGACGACTCCACCGCCCCGGCCCCCGCCGCCGGGCCCCGCACCCTGGGCAGCGTCAGCAACGCCGCGTACACCCTGGAGAGCACGGCGGACGTCGTCAGGCTCACCATCCTGGAGGCGTACAGGCCGGTGGACACCGGCCAACTCCAGCGCGACCTGGACACGTTCGGCATCCGTGCCCGCGTCTACGCCGGAGAGCCGGGCTGCAAGGCCAAGGCGCCGGAGATCGCCCAGCACGACAGCGACGACGGCTGGCACATGGAGATGGCCGGGAACCGGATGGTCCTCACCGCCCGCCCGGCCGCGATACCGGCCGGCGAGCAGTTGTTCGTCTACCTGCCGCTGGCCAGGACCTCCCCGGAGAACGGCTCGCGGGAGCTGGAGTCCGGGCTGATGAAGAGCCCGGGCCCGGCCTGCATGCCGTCCAGGGAGTACGTCAACCCGCTGGCGAGCCTGTTGCCGACGCCTCAGCTGTCGGCGCTTTAGCTGTCGGCGCCCCGGGCGTGGGCGGCGAGGATGCTGTCGACCAGCCCGGGGAAGCGGTGCTCCAGGTCGACGGCGCGCAGCGCGGAGATCCGCCGGTTGGCGTCCTCGCGCTGGGTGATCAGCCCGGACTCCCGCAGCACCTTGAAGTGGTGGCTGAGGGTGGAGGGCGCGACGTCCACCGGGAAGGTGCCGCAGGGGCGCTCGGCCTCGGCGCGCAGGATGCGCACGATGGTCATCCGGGTGGGGTCGGAGAGCGCGTGCAGGACGTCGAAGAGGTCGATCTCCTCGACGGCGGGGTGGGTGAGCGCCGGTCGGCGGCGGGTACTCCGGGGCATGTCACGACCCTCCTGATCTGCGATGTTCGACAACCGTCGAAGAGCGGTGCTATCAATGTCGGCACAGCAGCTTCGATGTTCGTAGAACATCGTAACGGAAGGGGTTCCGACATGCGCGCACTGGTGATGACCGCCCCCGGCGGAAGCGACGAATCGCAGGTCCAGGAGGTGGAGGCCCCGCTCCCCGGCCCCGGCGAGGTCACGATCGACGTCGCGTACGCCGGGCTGAACTTCGTCGACGTCATGGCCCGCCGGGGCGACGCCGGCTACGTCCAGCAGTGGCCGTACCGGCCGGGCAAGGAGGTCTCCGGCACCGTCCGCGCCCTCGGCGAGGGCGTCACCGGCCTGGCCGTCGGGGACCGCGTGGTCGCCGCCCCCGTCGGCGGCGGCCTCGCCGAGGTGGCGATCGCCCCGGCCGCGCTCACCGTCCCCGCCCCCGACGGGGTCCCGCTGCGCGAGGCCGCCGCCGTCCCCCTCGGCCTGGCCACCGCGATGCTGCTGCTCGACGACGCCGGGCGGTTCACCCCCGGCGACACCGTGCTGGTGCACTCGGCCGGCGGCGGCATCGGCCAGGCGATCGCCCGCCTGCTGCCCCTGCTCGGCGGCGGCACCCTGATCGGCACCGTCGGCCGCCCCGACAAGACCGCCGCCGCCGTCGCCTCCGGCTACGACCACGCCTTCGCCCGCGACGCCACGCTCGCCGACTCCGTCCGCACCGCGACCGCCGGCCGGGGCGTCGACCTGATCCTCGACCCGCTCGGCACCGAGGCCCTCGACCTGGACCTCGACCTCGCCGCCCCCGGCGGCCGCATCGTCCTCTTCGGCAACGCGGGCGGCGGCGGCCTCGACGCCCTCCCGCCCCTCGGCCGCCTGATGGCGGGCAACCTCACCGTCACCGGCTTCAGCCACCGCGCCCTCGCCGCCACCGCCCCCGACCGCCTGGCCCGCGCCATCACCCGCGTCCTCGCCCTCCTCGCCGCCGGCTCCCTCACCACCCCGGTCACCGAACTGGCCGGGCTGGAGGCCGTCCCCGCCGCCCACGACGCCATGCACGACCGCCGCGCCCTCGGCAAGTACGTGGTGCGCGTACGCGGTTGAGCCCTGGTGGCGCTCAGGCCTCCGGGGTGGCGGGGCGCCAGCGGTCGCCGGCGAAGGTGCGGAAGGGGTGGTGGAGGCGGGCGGCCGGGATGCGGGGGAAGTGCCGGTTCGGGTAGACGGTGCGGCTGCCGTTGCGGTGCTGCTTCAGTCCGCGCCAGGAGCGGGTGGGGCCGGCGCCGTCGCGGGGCCAGGCCCGGACCTCGTCCGTGACGACGGCGATGCGCTCGACGTCGGCCCAGCTGATCGTGAAGGCGTGGTTCTTCGCGGGCGGGCAGTCGCAGGTCACCGAGAAGCCGGCGTCGTCGACCGTCACCACCTGGGACTTCTCGAAGAGCCCCGCCATCGCTCCGATCAGCAGGCCGAGGCCTCCGACCAGGAGGAACGCGGCCACCCCGGCCGCGACGCGGTTGCTCGCCGGGTCGTCGAACCGCACCACGAGTGAGCCGAGGCTCAGGACCGGGTCCCTGTCGATGGTGTACGCGGCGACGGCGGCGAGGATCAGTGCGGGGATCGCGAACACCTCGCCGAAGCGGTCCGCCAGCGCGGACACGACCTCCCTCCTGGTGAGCGAGACCCTCACGTGGGACGGCGGCTCGGGTACCGGCGCCGGCTCGGGCAGCGGCGCCGGCTCGGGCAGCGGCGCCGGCTCGGGCAGCGGCTCGGGTTCGGGCAGCGGCTCGGGTTCGGGCAGCGGCTCCGCCGCCAGGAGGGCGAGCGCCTCCCCCGCCGTCGGCCGCCCGGCCGGGTCCCTCGCCAGCAGCACGGCGAGGAGCGGCTCCAGCCTCCCGGCCCGCTCCGTCGGCCTCGGCGCCTGGGTGAGGGCGGCGACCGGGTTCTCCAGGGGGAACGGCGGCTCCCCCTCGACGGCCTCGTAGAGCGTCACCCCGAGCGAGAAGAGGTCCGAGGCCGGGCTGGGCGGCTTGCCCTGCCAGCGCTCGGGCGCGGAGTACCCAGGCGTCCCGATGACCAGGTGGCTCGCGGTGATGCGGGTGTCGGCGTTGTCCACCGCGATGCCGAAGTCGGCGAGCAGGACCTCCCCCTGGCGCGAGAGCATCACGTTCGCGGGCTTGATGTCGCGGTGGATGATGTGCGCGTCGTGGGCGGCCTCCAGCGCACTCAGCACCGCCTCCGCGACGGCGACCGCCCGGGCCTGCGGCAGCGGGCCGCGCTCCTTGAGCTCCTCGGCGAGGGAGCACCCGTCCACCAGCTCCATGACGATCCACGGCACGCCGTCCACGTCCAGGACGTCGTGGACGGTGACGACGTTGGGATGGGTGCGCAGCCGGGCGGCGTGGCGGGCCTCGCGCGAGGCCCGGGCGAGGAGGTCCCGCCGCTGCTCGGGCGAGGCGTTGCGCAGCCGTACCTCCTTGATCGCCACCTCCACGCCGAGCACCGTGTCCTCGGCGGCCCACACCTGGCCGAACCCCCCGGCGCCCAGGCGGCGGCCCAACCGGTAACGGCCTCCGACGAGTTGCCCGGTCTCCGCGTCCACGCGCCCCCCTGCATCCTGCCTGTATCCGGTCGACGCACGGAGAATAGACCCTGGCCCCGTGGTGTTGGGGTCAGCCATGGAACGGATTCTGGTGATCGGGGCGAACGGCAGCGTCGGACGGCACGTGGTGGCCGGTCTGGTCGAAAGGGGCCACGCCGTACGGGCGTTGGTGCGAAGCACGGCGGACGGCCTGCCCGAGGGCGTGGAGGTCGTACGGGGAGACCTGGCGGAGCCGGAGAGCCTGGCGGGCGCGCTGGACGGCGTGCGGCGGGTGTACCTGATGTGGCCCGGCCTGCCCGGGGTGGACCCGGCGGGGGTGGTCGCGGCGGTCGCCGCGCGTGCCGAGCGGGTGGTGTACCTGTCGGCGAAGGTCCCCGATCTCGCGGACGACGAACCGGCCGTGATCTTCCATCAGGAGATCGAGCGACTGATCCGCAAGTCCGGCCTGGACTGGACGTTCGTGCGGGCGATCGACTTCGCGGGCAACGCCCTCGGCTGGGCGGGCCAGGTCCGCGAGGGCGTCGTCCGGTGGCCGTACGGGCGGGCGCGCCGCTCGCTGGTGCACGAGCGGGACATCGCCGAGGTCGCGGTGCGGGCCCTGGTCGAGGACGGGCACCAGGGGGCGAAGCACCTGGTCACCGGCCCGGAGTCGCTGGAGCACGCGGAGCTGGTGCGGATCATCGGTGAGGAGGCGGGCGTCGAGGTGCGGTGGGAGGAACTGGAGCCGCAGGCCGCGCGGGAGCAATTGACGGCGGCCTGGGGGAACGCGGCGTTCGTGGAGTCCCGGCTGCGGGCCTGGGAGTCGTTCACCCATGAGCCGGAGGAGGTGACGGACACCGTGCGGCGGGTGCTCGGCCGCCCTGCGCTCGACTTCCGTGCCTGGGCGCGGGAGCACGCGGCGGACTTCCGCTGACGGGCCACGCGTCCAGTTCGTCCACAAAACGTGCACTGGTCGGCGCAGTTCGGCCCGCCTAGGTTGAGGAATCGTCAGATTCGTTCGACTGAAGGGTGGATGCGATGATCGGACGTCGTTCGCTGTTGGCAGCCGCAGGCCTGGGGGGCGCGGCGCTCGCGCTCCCCGGCGCCGTCGCCCAGGCCGCGCCCGCTGCACCGCCGCCGACCGGCCTCCCGCCGATCGACCTCCCGGCACCGACCGTCGGGCGGCCGATCGGCACGGTCTCGCTGCACCTCGTCGACGCGAGCCGCCAGGACCCGTTCGCCCCCGCGCCCGGGCCGCGCGAGCTGATGGTGCAGCTCTGGTACCCGGCGCGCGGCGGCGGAGGGCGGGCCCGCGCGCCGTACACCACGGCGCGGGTGGCGGCCGTGCTGGAGCAACGGGTCCACCTCGACCCGGGCACTCTCGGCCGGGTCCGCCCCACCGCCCTGCTCGGCGCGCGGCCGGCGCCGGGGGCGCTGCCGCTGCTGCTGCTCGGGCACGGGCGTCAGGGCACCCGCACCAACTGCACAGCACTGGCCGAGGAGTTGGCCGCGCACGGGTACCTGGTCGCGTCGATCGACCACACCTACGACGCGGCGGCCGTCGAGTTCCCGGACGGGCGGGTGGTGCAGACGGTCCTGGAGGAGGAGCCGGCCGACTGGGACGCGGCCGAGCGCAAGGAGATCGCCGCCCGGGTCGGCGATCTGCGGTTCGTGGCCTCGGAGTTGATCAACGGAGCGCCCGGTCTTCCGTGCGTGGACCCGGAGCGGATCGGCGTGCTCGGCCACTCGATGGGCGGCGCGGCCGCCGCCGAGGCCGTGCGCCAGGACGGGCGGTTCGCGGCCGGGCTCAACCTGGACGGCGGGCTCTTCGGCTCGCCCGTGCCGGAGCAGGGCCTGGACCGGCCGTTCCTCCTGCTCACCTCGATCGCCGACCACGACACCTGGCAGCGGTGGAGGGAGCACCAGCGCGGCTGGGGGCGGCAGTTGCGGCAGAACGACTCGGGGCACCTGAGCTTCACCGACCTGCCGCACGCCGCCGGGCCGGGGCGCTTCACGGAGAACACCTCCCAGGAGTTCTACACCCGGCTCTTCGGCACCATCGCCCCCGCCCGTGCCACGGCGATCCCCCGCGCTTACGTACGGGCCTACTTCGACCGCTTCCTGCGCGAGCGCCCGGCGCCGCTGCTCGACGCCCCCTCGCCGCGCTACCCGGAGGTCGCCTTCGTCTGGTCGCGGGGCTGACCATTGGGGTGTTGTCCCTGCTCGTGGCGATCGGTAGGTCGGTCGGGTGACTGCCGGGTCGGCCACGGGCCACGCACGAGTGAGGCTCCCGGCCCCGGCGTGAGCCCGAGGCGGGCACGAGGCCCGCCCCCGTCTTCGAGTTCCAGCTCCCGGCGCCGCCGTTCGGCGCCCCGTTCCAGCTGATCCCGAGACCGGAGACCCACCACTGATGTCCCATGTCCAGCTGAACCACACCGTCGTCTACGCGAGTGACCGCCGCCTGTCCGCCGAATTCCTGGCCGAGATCCTGGGGTTGGAGGTCGGCGCCCCGTTCGGGCCGTTCCTTCCCGTGGACCTCGGCAACGGCGTGACGCTCGACTACTACGAGAAGCGGGACGAGCCGATCCAGTCGCAGCACTACGCCTTCCTGATCCCCGAGGAGGAGTTCGACGCCGTGATCGCCCGCCTGGAGGCGGCCGGGGTCACCTACTACGCCGATCCCTCCCACACCGAGCCCGGCCGGACCAACGGATGGTTCGGCGGTCGCGGCGCCTACTTCAACGACCCGGACGCCCACAACATGGAGGTCCTGACCCGGCCTTACGACCGTCCGTAGGTCACCGACGAGCCTCCTGCGCGGGAAGTCGGCCTGGCCGACTTCCCGCGTACGGGGGCTGGCCTGCGCCCGGGCGGTCCCGTTCGCGAAAAGTGAGCAAGGCCACACCCCGGCATGGTCCTCCACCTCCGCTAAGGTCGGCCTGGGACCCGCCCTGAACTGGGGTTCTGCGTCGGCCACAGCGATGTGATCGCCGCGGGTCCAGCCTTTCTGGAGATCGCATGACCGATCCGGCATTTCGCTCCGCAGGCCAACTCGCTGCCGCCATCGCGGCGAAGGAGATGTCGAGCACCGAGGTGCTCGACCACTACCTCGCCCGGGTGGAGCGGCTCGATCCGAAGGTGAACGCCATCGTCGCCCGGGACGAGGAGGGCGCGAGGGCCGCGGCGCTGGCGGCCGACCGCGCGGTCTCCCGTGGCGAGCCGCTCGGCCGCCTGCACGGGGTCCCCGTGACGATCAAGGACAGTCTCGAGGTCGCGGGCATGCGGACCACCGGAGGTTCGGCCCGCTGGGGAGAGCACGTCTCGACGAACGACGCCGAGTCGGTCGCCCGGCTCAAGAACGCGGGAGCGATCGTCTTCGGCAAGTCCAACCTGCCGGCCGACGCCCGGGACTGGCAGACCTACAACGAGGTCTACGGGACCACGAACAATCCGTGGGACCCGACGCGCGGACCCGGCGGGTCGTCCGGCGGGTCCGCCGCGGCGGTCGCCGCGGGGCTGACCGGCCTGGAACTCGGCGGCGACACGGCAGGCTCGATCCGGGTGCCCGCCCACTTCTGCGGCGTGTACGGGCTGCGCCCGTCGTTCGGGATCGTGCCGAGGTACGGCAGCGTCTCGGGACACGCTCCGGGAACGCTGGCGGACTTCGACATGGCGGTACTCGGCCCGCTCGCCAGGCACGCCGACGACCTCGACCTGGGTCTCGACGTCCTCGCCGGAGCGGACCACGACCGCGCCCCGGGATGGCGGCTGGAGCTGCCCGCCGCCCGGCCGAGCACCCTGCGGGACTTTCGGGTCGCGGCCTGGGTCGACGACCCGTTCTGCCCCGTCGACAGCGAGTTGGTCGCGATCATGCAGGCCGTGCTGGAGGCGGTGCGGGCCGAGGGCGCCGTCGTGGTCGAGGGCAGCGGGCCCGTCGGGCTCGAAGAGACGATGGCCCTCTACCAGCCGTTGCTGATGGCACAGAGCGGGCTGGTCGAGCCCGACGAGTCGTATGCCGGGCTCGTGGAACTCGCCACGGCGGAAGGGGCCGCCGGCGGGTTCGCGTCGGACCTGACGATCAGCTTCCGTGGCTGGCACGCGCTCGATGAACGTCGGCAACACTCCCGCCGCCGCTGGGCGGAGTTCTTCCGCGACGTCGACGTGCTCCTCTGCCCGGTGAGCCCCACGGCCGCCTTCCCCCACGACCAACGCCCCGATCCCGGGTGGTCGGTCCGGACACTGCGGGTCGACGGCGCCGACCGGCCGTATCGCGAGATGCTCACGTGGATGGCGCCGTCGGCGGTCAATCACCTGCCCGCGGCGGTGGCGCCCGTCGGGGCGACCCGGGACGGGCTTCCGGTCGGCATCCAGGTGATCGCCCCCTACCTGCACGACCGCACCGCGGTCCGCTTCGTGCAGTGCCTGGCGGAGGTGATCGGCGGGTTCCGCCGTCCGCCGGGATTCTGAGAGGGGTTCGACAGGGGATTCCCCACCTGTCCGGCTCTGAATGGTGCGGCACGGACTCGGTTCCAGGATCTCGTGGCGGCCGGCTCCAGAGCTGGCGAACGCGATCCTCTACGCCGCACGGACCGGGATCGCCTGGCGGCACCTGCCGCACGGCTTCCCTCCTCACGCAACGGCCACACCGTGGAGGTCATGACCCGGCCCTACGACCGCCCGTAAGCCTTGTGCGCAGGAAGTCGGCCGGGCCGACTTCCTGCGCATGAAAGGCGGAGGAAACAAGCAGGTCGCCGTGCCAGGATGCTGAGCATGTCTGAGCGCGCGCGGAGTTTCGGGTCGATAGCGGAAGCGTACGAGCGGTACCGGCCGGGCTATCCGGACGAGCTGTACGCACGGGTGGCGGCCTACGCGGGCCGGCCGCTGCGGACGGCGCTGGAGATCGGCGCCGGTACGGGCAAGGCGACGCGGCTGTTCGCCGCGCACGGGGTGGCGGTCACGGCGACCGACCCCGATCCGGCGATGCTCGCCGAACTGCGGAGGAACGTGCCGTCGAGCGTCCAGGTGGAGCAGGGGGCCTTCGAGGAACTGGAGCTCGGGGGGCGGCAGTTCGGGTTGATGTACGCGGCGGCCGCACTGCACTGGACGGACCCGGCGGGCCGCTGGGATCGGGTCGCGGCGTTGGTGGAGCCGGGCGGGGTGTTCGCCTCGTTCGGGGGGCCGATCGTGCTGGCCGACCGGGAGTTGGCGGAGGCCGTACGGGCGGCGCGGGCACCGTACCTGGAGAGCGACGACCTGCCGTCGCCGGACGGGACTCCGAGGGGGCGGGAGATGCAGTGGCCCGGCACGGAGCTGGAGGCGTCGGAGTGGTTCGAAGACGTCCAACAGGAGGTGGTGGAGAGGAGGTTGAGCGTCAGCGCCGAGGAGTACATCGGGCATCTGTCGACGGTGTCGGCCTACATCATGCTGCCGGCCGAGCAGCGCCGGGAGGCGTTCGCGAGGGTGCGGCAGGTCCTGCCCGAGCGCGTGGAGGTCGACGGGGAGATCACCGCACACCTCGCCCGGCGTCGCGACCGCGCTTGAACTCGCGGAGGACCGCGAGGAGGTTGACGACGGTGCTGACCGGGACGACGCCGAGATTGACGAGGCGCACGCCGTTCATGTCGGCCGTGCCGGGGGTGGCGCAGGGCCAGAGGGCTCCGAACTCGCGGCCCTCGACGCGGAGATCGACGATCAGTTCGGTGATCTCGCGGCGGGAGAGGTAGACGAGCGCGGGGTCGGTGGGGTGGATGGGGTGGTGGGCCTTCACGCGGCGACTCCGTCCAGTTCGAACCAGATGGTCTTGCCGAGCTTCTGGGGGTCGACGCCCCAGCGGTCGGTGAGGGCGGCGACGAGTTGGAGGCCCCGTCCGGACTCGGCGAGGGGGGAGGGGGTGCGGGGGTCGGGGAGGCGGGAGGAGCGGTCGGAGACGTTGACGCGGAGGGTGTTGTCGAGGAAGAGGATGAGGACGACGGGGGCGGTGGTGTCGGCGTGCCGCCAGGCGTTGACGATGAGTTCGACCATGGCGAGTTCGGCGTCGGCGATGAGGGAGGGCGGCCAGCCCGCGCGGTTCATGGAGTCGCGGAGGGTGTCGCGGGAGAGGGTGAGGCAGGGGGAGTTGAGGTTGCGCACAGCGGTCTCCCAGAGGGAATGAGGGCACCAAACAGCACTTCTGACGCTCCGTTTGGTGATCGGTGCATCACAGACTGTAGGGCACGATGACTCACATGTGCCACCAGATCTAAAAACATGGTCCACCCATGGCCGCTGGACTGTTCACGGGTCGGCATAGATGCTTGGGCCATGCCACCACGTACCATCCCAACGGCCCGGCAGGCCCGGTTGGGCATCGAGCTGCGAAAGATGCGCGACAGCGCCCGCCAGACGACCGCTCAGGCCGCCGCCGTCTTCAACCTGGATCGAACGAAGATCACCCAGGTGGAGAAGGGGCACTACCCGATCACCGCCGAGCGAGTCCGGACGCTTGCCGACGCCTTCGGCGAGACCGATGCCGCGTACATCGACGCCCTCGCAGCCATGGCGGAAGAGAAACGCAAGGGCTGGTGGGACGAGTTTCGAGGCTTCGTTCCGCAGGGATTCCTCGACATCTGCGAGTTCGAGCACCATGCGCAGGGGATGTACTCCTACCAGATCTGCCATCCGCCCGGCCCGATGCAATCGGAGCGCTACAGCCGCGCGATCTTCCAAGAGAGCCAAGTTCGCCTGACTCCGCGCGTCGTCGAGACGCGCGTCGAGCAACGAATGCGGCGATCAGAGATGTTGATGGCGAAGGGCACCAAGCCCTACACGGCGCTCGTCCACGAAGCGGCTCTCCGCATGCAGTTCGGAGGCCGCGACGTCGCCCAGGAGCAGTTGGACTGGATGCTGGAGTTGTCGGAGCTGCCCCACGTCACGCTTCGAGTGATCACCTTCGCGGCCGGAGGCTTCAAGGGCCCCGGTCAGGCCATCAACTACGCGAACGGGCCCGTACCGCGACTCAACACCGTTAGCTACGATTCGATGCAGGGGCCGGTTTTCCTGCACCTGTCCGAGCACCTGGAGGAGTACCGCGCGATCATTGAGCAGATGGCTGACAGGTCTCTTTCGGTTGAAGGATCCCGCGATCTGATCGCGAAGATCAAGAAGGAGATATAGCCGATGGAGAACCGCTCCTGGACTCGCCCGAGCGCATGCGCCAACGCGAGCAACTGCCCAGAGGTCGCTATTACCCCCGACGCCGTCTACATCCGCAGCAGTCTCCTCCCGGACGCCATCGCCCAACTCACCACGAAGGAATGGCGCGACCTCTCCACCGCGATCCGCGCTGGGGAGTTCGAGGCGTAGCCGCCAGAACAATGGAGGACAGTTCCATGAAGGAACTCGACTGGAAGCGCCCCAAGACGTGCGCGGACGCCAATGCCTGCCCCGAGGTGGCCATTGGCGCCAATGCCGTGTACGTCCGCAGCAGCCTCCTCCCCGACGCCATCGCCCAACTCACCCCCATCGAGTGGCGCGACCTCCTCACCGCGATCCGCGCTGGCGAGTTCGACGCGTAGTTTCGATGAAGGAACTCGACTGGAAGCAGCCCGGGGCATGCGGCGATGGCAACAACTGCCCGGAGGTGGCCATCACGCCCGAGGCCGTCTACGTCCGCAGCAGCCTCCTGCCCGACGCCATCGCCCAGCTCACCCCCACGGAATGGCGCGACCTCGTCTCCTCCATCCGTGCCGGGGAGTTCGACGTCTGAACACGCGGGCGCCCCGCCGGACCGTGGTCCGGCGGGGCGCTACTGCCTCAGGACGGGGTGACGTCCCACAGCTGGGCCGGGCTCTCGTCGCGGAACGCCTTCACCACGTTGTTGGTGGTGCTGGTCGCCTGGATGACGAGGTTCTCGTCCAGCACCTGGGCGATCACCACCTTGTCGCCGACCTGGTCGAGCCGCCACTGCTGGGTCGGGATGTTCGGGTTGCACGCGACCACCGGCACAGCGTCGCCCGGGTTCGCCGGCGCCTGGAGACAGTTACCGCCCTTCGCGACGCTCTCGATCAGGTACCCGCGCGGGCTCGGGTGCAGGATCCAGTCCTGGTACGCCGTCCCGTTGGCCTGCCAGGTGATCGCCGTCGGCCCGAACGAGCTGGCGTCCAGGGCCCCGTTCGTGGACTCGTTGTAGAACCGCACGTTCTCGTTGATCAGTCGGCCCTCGGCCGACGCGGGCGCGGCGGTGGCGACGACGCCGGCGGCGGCCACGACGGCTACGGCGACGGCGGTGGCCTTCTTGATGCTGAACAAGGACTTCTCCTTCTGCGGGTGTTGCGCGCGACCGTCCATCGGTCACGACCGCGAGGCAACCACCGGCCCCAGGGGCCCGCAAGGCCAAGTCATCCGGGTGGCCTCCGCATGCGAACGACATTGCCTCGAACGCCCGCACTCGATCGCCCGTTCAGGTTGAGCACCCCTCCCTCTCCCCCGGCGGCGGACGGCGCCCACCCCCTCCCGTCCCACCGCCCGCGGTCCTAGGATGACGCCGTGAACTCCCAGGCGATCGTTCCCGGGGCGGGGCTGGCCATCATCGGGTACGCCATCGCCTTCGACATCCGCAACGCGGCCAAGTGGTGGCAGCTGTTCAACTACCAGTACCGGGGCACCGACGTCTCGTTGCGGACCATGCGGCTGCTCGGGGCACTCCTCGCCCTGGGCGGCACCATCGGCGTGGTCCTCGGACTGGTGCTGTAACAGGCGCCCGGGGCTCAGTCCGCAAGACGAACGATCATCTTCCCCGTATTGGCCCCGCGCAGCATGCCGAGGAAGGCGTCCACGACGTTCCCGAACCCGTCCACGACCGTCTCGTCCGCCACCACCGCGCCCGAGCGCAGGTGCGGAACGAGAAACTCGTACAACTCCGGCCGGGCGTCGAGGTGGTTGCGGACGAGGAACCCCTCCAACCGCAGGCTCTTGCCGACCACGTCGTAGAGGTTGCGGGGCGCGGCCGGCGGGTCCTGGGGGCGGTCGTACTGGGCGACGGCGCCGCACCAGGCGATCCGGCCGTGGTCGCGCAGGACGTCGATCGCGGCCTCCAGGTGGTCGCCGCCGACGTTGTCGAAGTAGACGTGCAGGCCGTCGGGGGCGGCCTCGCGCAGGCGGTCGGCGATCGGGGCGTCGTGGTAGTCGAACCCGGCGTCGAAGCCGAGGTGCTCGACGAGCCGGGCCGCCTTCTCCGCCGAGCCCGTGCTGCCGACGATCCGCCCGGCGCCGAGCAGCCGGGCCAGCTGCCCGGCCGCCGTCCCGACGCCGCCCGCAGCCGCCGAGACGAAGAGCGTCTCGCCGGCCTGGAGCCGGGCGACCCTGGTCAGGCCGACCCAGGCGGACAGGCCGGTGCCGCCCAGCACCGACAGGTGATTGCTGAGCGGGACGCCCTCGAAGTCGGGCAGCAGCTGGGCGCGTTCGGCGGTGACCACCGAGTGGGTGCGCCAGGCCTGGCGGTGGAAGACCAGGGCGCCGAGGGGCAGGGCGTCGGCGCGGGACTCCACCACCCGGCCGAGGGTGCGGCCCTCCAGCGGGGCGTGGAGGTCCCAGCCGCCCTCGTCCATCTCCTCGCGCATGTACGGGTCGACGGACTGGTAGAGGTTCTCGATCAGCGCCTCGCCCGCCGCCAGCACCAGGACGCTCTCCTCGACGAAGGCGAAGTTCTCGGCGGTCGGCGCGCCGGCGGGGCGGGAGACGAGGTGAACGGCGTGGGCGGTGGGGCGGGACATCGGTGCTCCGAACTGACGGCGGGTCGTGGCCGTGCCCACGGTAGGAATCGCGGCCCCCTCCCGGGCAGGGGTCCGCGTCGATGGAAGGGCCCCTTCCATGAGCGGGATCGATGGATGCCGGTAGGGTCGGGCGCATGACCGATCTCGCCCCGCACGAGCTGCGCGTCCTGGTCGCGGTCGAGGAGGAGGGCGCCTTCACCGCCGCCGCCGCCCGCTTGGGCACCACCCAGTCCGCCGTCTCGCACACCGTCCGGGGCTGCGAGCGCAAGCTCGGCGCGGTGCTGTTCGAGCGCGGACGGCACGGCGCGCGGCCCACCGAGGCGGGCGCGCGGGCGGTGGCGTACGCCCGCCGGCTGCTGCGGTTGCTGGCCGCGATGGGGCCGGAGGTGCGGGGCGCGGGCGCGGACGGGCCGCTGACCGGCACCCTGAGGATCGTCGCCTTCCGCAGCGCCGCCGCGCACCTGCTGCCGCCCGTCCTCGCCCGGCTCGCCGAGCGGCACCCGGGGCTGAACGCCCGGGTGCGGATCGTCCGGGAGGTCGGGCGCGGCGCCGCCGGGGAGGTCGCGGACGGACGGGCGGACCTCGGGCTGGCCACGCTCGACGGCGCGCAGCCCGTGCCCGGCCTGGTCTCGGCCAGGCTGTACGAGGAGGAGTACGCGCTGGCGCACCCGCGGGGCCACCGGGAGCCGCGCCGGCTGCCACTGGTCGACTGGGACGAGAACTGCGGCTCCTACACCCGGAGTTGGTGGCGGCGCCAGGACTGGATCCCGCCCACGACGGTGGACGTGGAGGACGACGCGGTGGCCGTCTCGATGGTCGCCCAGGGGCTGGGCATGGCCATCATGCCCGCCACCGCCCTGCTCGGCGCCCCGGCCGGGCTCGCCGTCACCCCGCTCGGCCCGGAGCCGCCCACCCGGCTGGTCGGCTACGTCACCACCCCCGAGCTGGCGCCGACCCCTGCCGTCCGCGCCCTGATCCGCGAACTGCGCGACCTGCCCCTCCCCGAGGGCCTCACCCCGGCCCGCACGGCGTAGCCGCCGCGACGCACAGGCGCCGCGGCCCGGGCGGCGGATGGATTCCGTCGCCCGGGCCGCGGCAGGGATCTACCGGCCGTACCCCCGTCACCGCCGGTAGAAGACGCTCCTCGACCAGAAGTAGCCGATCAGCGTCAGTCCGGTGCACCAGCCGAGGGCGCTCCAGGCGGAGACCGCGCCGATCTCCGTCCCCATCAGCAGGCCCCGCAGGGTCTCGATGACGGGGGTGAAGGGCTGGTACTCGGCGAACCAGCGCAGGGCGGTCGGCATGGTGTCGGTCGGGACGATGGCACTGCCGATGAAGGGCAGGAACTGCAGCGGCATCGGCAGGTTGCTGGCGCTCTCGACGGTCTTGGCGACGAGGCCGATCCCGGCGGAGATCCAGGTCAGGGCGATGGTGACGAAGAGCAGCAGGCCGATGGCCGCCAGCCATTCGACGACTCCGGCGTTCGGCCGGAAGCCCATCGCGAGGGCCGCGCCGACCACCAGGACCAGCCCGATCATCGTCTGGATGACGCTGCCGACGACGTGCCCGGCCAGGAAGGCGGAGCGCGATATCGCCATCGTGCGGAAGCGGTTGACGATGCCCTCGGTCATGTCGGTGCAGATGCCGATGGCGGTGACGATCGATCCCGAGGTCGCCGCCATCAGCACGATGCCGGGCGCCACGTAGTCGATGTACTTCCCGCCGCCGATGCCGGCGCCCAGGGCGTTGCCGTAGGCGTAGTTGAACATCAGCAGCATCATCACCGGCATCACCACGACGGCGAAGGTCAGCGACGGGTAGCGCAGCGCGTGCTTGAGGTTGCGCCGCAGCATGGTCAGCGAGTCGCGCAGGGCGTACCTGGCGGAGCCGGTGCCCGCGAGGGTGACGGTGCTCATCGGGAGCCCTCCCCGGTCAGAGTGAGGAACACGTCGTCCAGGTCGGCCGTCTCGACGACCATCGACTCCGCGCGGACGGAGGCGTTGTCGAGCGCGTCCAGGACGGTCTTGACGGTGAGGACGGAGTTGTCCCCGGGGATGTCCAGCCGCAGGGCCTCGACGTTCGCCTTGGCGTACTCGAACAGCCCGGCGGCGGTGCGCAGTTGGGCCTCGTCGGCGAACTGGAGCTTGATGTGGCCGCCGGGGACGATCCGCTTGAGCTCCTCGGCGGTGCCCTCGGCGACGATCCGGCCGCCGTCCAGGACGGCGATGCGGTCGGCGAGTTCGTCCGCCTCGTCGAGGTACTGGGTGGTGAGGAAGATCGTCACCCCGTGGTCGGCGACCAGCGCCCGGATCATCTCCCACATGGTGCGCCGGCTGCGCGGGTCCAGCCCGGTGGTCGGCTCGTCGAGGAAGATCACCTTCGGGTCGCCGACCAGCGTCATCGCGAGGTCGAGCTTGCGCCGCATGCCGCCGGAGAAGGTGGAGACCGGCTTGCCGGCGGCCTCGGTCAGCTCGAAGCGGCGCAGCAGGTCCTCGGCCCGCCTCCGCCCCTCCCGACGGCGGAGGTGGTTGAGGTCGGCCATCAGCAGCAGGTTCTCCTCGGCGGTGAGCAGGTTGTCCACCGCCGAGAACTGGCCGGTGACGCCGATCGTCCTGCGTACGCCGTCCGCCTCGCGGACCACGTCGTACCCGGCGACCCGGGCCGACCCGCCGTCGGCGGGGATGAGGGTGGAGAGGATCTCCACGGTGGTGGTCTTGCCGGCGCCGTTGGGCCCGAGGAGGGCGAAGACGCTGCCGACCGGGATGGTCAGGTCGATGCCCCGGAGCACGGCCTTGTCGCCGTAGGACTTGGTGAGCCCGCGGACCTCGATGGCCGTTCCGGTCCCCGTCCCGGTCGCGAGCGCGGTGGTGGTGGTCATCAGGCCCTCCGGACGGTGACGTTGCCGACCTGGGTGCGCCCGCGGACCTCGACGGTCTCCCGGGCGTCGCCCGGGCCCTCGGTGGGGCCGAGCTCGTTGCGGACGCCGCCGAACTTGCTGTGCACGTCCAGCCAGGCGGCGGTGCCCTCGGCGATGCCGACCTCCAGGTCCCCCACGCTGGTCTGGAGGGTGACGTGGCCGCGGACGACCCGGCCGAGGCGGATGTGGCCGTTCGCCGACTTGGCGTCCACGTCCGACCCGGCGGCGCCGACGTGGATGCGGCCGTTGGAGGAGTTGGCCTCCAGCTCGCCGCCGACCTCGTCGATCTCGGTGTCCCCGTTGCTGTTCTTGACCGTCAGCCGGCCGCCGACGGTGCCGATCTCGATCCGGCCGGAGCCGGACACCTCGGCGTTCCCGGTGACGACGCCGACCCGGACGTCGCCCTGGCCCGTCCTGAGCCGCACCGCCTCGGCCCGGTCGACCTGGATCCGGCCCATGGAGGTCTTGGCCCGGAGGACGCCGAGCGGGCCCTCCGCGACGATGTCCGCGACCGGGGACTCGACGTCCACCTGCGAGCCGGCGGGCAGCTCTACCTCGACCTCGATCGAGCCCTTCTTGCTGGTGAACACGGTGCGCTGCGCGGGGCCGGTGACGGTGAGACGGCCGCCGGAGAAGTCGACCTGGGTCAGCTCGGCCGCGCGGACGTCCGCCTCCCGGCCCGGGTTGGCCGGACGGACGTCCACCGTGGCCTCGGCGCTCTTGCCGGCCCGCACCCAGAGGGCGCCGATGTTGAACTCGATGACTGCGGAGATCGGTCCGTTGGACTCGTACGAAGGCATGGCTGTGCCGTCCTCTTGGCTCTCGTGGCTGTTCCCGCCGGTCGGAGCGGGGGTGACGTCGAAGGGGCGGATGGTGGGGTGCTGCGGAGGCTCTACTGGACCCAGCCGGTGAAGGCCTGCCCGCCGAGGTTGGGCGGCGTCCGGACGGTGCCGAGGGCGGAGGCCGGGCGGGCGGCCGGCCGGCCGCCGTCCAGCGCACCGGCGACGGCGCGGACCAGCCAGGCGTTGAGGGAGAGCCCCTCCTGGGTGGCCGCCTCCTCGGCCCGGGCCTTGAGGCCCGCGGGCAGGCGCAGGTTGATCCGGGCGGTGCCCGTCTCATCGGACTCCGGTGCCGCCGGTGGCACCACCGGCGGCGCGGATGGCACCGCGTCGGCCACCGGCGGCACCACGGGCGGCACCACGGGCGACCCCTCGCCGTGGAAGCTCCGGAAGCCCTCGGCGCCGGGTGGCGGCGTCACGACGAACTCCGGGTCCGTCCCACGCAGGCGCACGTCCACCGAGCCGGGGGCGAGGTCGCGGGTGACCTCGCCCATGGCGGCGGAGAGCGCGTTGAGCAGCGTGAGCCGTGCGGCCGACTCCAGCGGGAGAGTCAGCCGGTCGGCCAGCGCGCGGGCTTCGTCCCCGCCTGCGGCGGCGGCCACCGCGAGCTCGTTCCGGAGGTTTTCGACGTACGGCGTGAGGTCCATGGCTCAAGCATGGCACGCACGTGGCACCGTGTCCAGCATTTATGGCACCACTCTGGCACCACGCAGTACCACTCGGCGCCACGGCGGCTCCGGGCGAACGGAAACCGCCCCGCCGGCCGAGGCCGACGGGGCGGTTCACCAGGGGAAACGCCTCAGCGCTGCCAGCCCGCCAGGTGGGCGTCGATCTCCGCGACCAGCTTCGCCTTGCCCGGCGCGTCCAGGAACGAGGCCTCGACGGCGTTGCGCGCCAGCGCCGACACCCCGGCCTCGTCCAGGTCGAGCAGCCGCGCCGCGACGGCGTACTCCGTGTTGAGGTCGGTGCCGAACATCGGCGGGTCGTCGCTGTTGATCGTGACCAGCAGCCCGGCGTCCACCATCTGCCGGATCGGGTGCTCCTCCATCCGCTCCACCACCCGGGTGGCGATGTTGGAGGTCGGGCAGACCTCCAACGGGATCCGGTGCTCGCCCAGGTAGTCGACCAGCGCCGGGTCCTTCACCGACTGGGTGCCGTGCCCGATGCGCTCGGCACCCAGCTCCCGGATCGCGTCCCAGACGGTCTGCGGCCCGGTGGCCTCGCCGGCGTGCGGGACGGAGTGCAGGCCGGCCGCGCGCGCCCGGTCGAAGTACGGCTTGAACTGCGGCCGCGGCACGCCGATCTCCGGCCCGCCGAGGCCGAAGCTGACCAGGCCCTCCGGGGCCAGCTCGGTGGCCAGGCGGGCGGTGATCTCGGCCGACTCCAGCCCGGACTCGCCCGGGATGTCGAAGCACCAGCGCAGCACCAGGCCGAGGTCCTTCTCGGCGCGCAGCCGCACGTCCTCGATGGCCTCCATGAAGGCGACCTCGGGGATGCCCCGCTTGACCGAGGAGTACGGGGTGATGGTCAGCTCGGCGTACCGGATGTTCTGGCGGGCCATGTCCTCGGCGACGCCGTAGGTCAGCGAGCGGACGTCCTCCGCGTCGCGGACGAGGTCGACGACGCTCAGGTACACGTCGATGAAGTGCCGGAAGTCGGTGAAGCTGAAGTACTCGGCGAGCGCCGCCGGGTCGGTCGGCACCTCGGTGGCGCCCCGGTGGCGGGCCGCGAGGTCGGCGACCACACGCGGCGAGGCCGAGCCGACGTGGTGGACGTGCAGCTCCGCCTTCGGCATCCCGGCGATGAACGCCTCGATGCCGCCCGCGGTGGTGCCTCCGCTGGGGTTTCCGATCCGACTTCCGTCCGGCTGGACCACGGTGGTTCCCTTCGTTCCTTCTTCGGTTCTTCGGTTCTTCGGCTCTTCGGTTCTTCCGCGCTTGCGCACGTGTTCCGCGCTTCGACGCTTCTACGCGCGTTCGGGCGCGTCGCGTCGCCAGACTACGCTCAACCGCCCAGCGCCACGGCCGCGGTGTGGATCAGCAGCCCGGCCAGGGCTCCGACCACCGTGCCGTTGATCCGGATGAACTGCAGGTCGCGGCCGACGTTGGCCTCGATCTTGCGGGAGGCGTCGTCGGCGTCCCAGCCCGCGACGGTCTCGGAGATCAGCGAGGTGATCTCGGCGCGGTAGGTGTCGACGAGGTACTGCGCGGCGTCCTGCAGCCAGCCGTCCACCTTGGCCTGGAGCTTGGCGTCGGTGGCCAGGCGCCCGCCGAAGCCGCGCACGCCCTCGCGGATGCGCCGGCGCAGTTCGCTGTCCTCGTCCTCGGCCGCGTTCATCACCAGCGTCCGCACGGCCGTCCAGGTGGAGGCGATCAGGTCCCGCACCTCGGGCCGGGCGAGCAGGTCGGCCTTGGCCCGCTCGACCCGGGCGATGGTCTCCGGGTCGGTCTGCAGCTCGGTGGCGAAGTCGGCGAGGAAGTTGTCGACCGCGCCGCGCGCCGGGTGCTCCGGGTCGTCGCGGATGTCGGTGACGAAGCGCAGCAGTTCGCGGTAGACCCGCTCGCCGACCTGCTGGTCCAGGAACTTGGGCGTCCAGCCGGGGGTCTTCTGCGTGACCTTGCGGACGACGTCCTCGTGGTTGGCCGTCAGCCAGTCGTGGGCGCGCACGGCGACGAGGTCGACCACCCCGTGGTGCCCGCCGTCGGCGACGACCTTGCCGAGCATCCGGCCCATCGGCTCGGCCACCGAGGTCGCGGAGGCCCGCCTGGTCACCGCCTCGGCCACGACGGCCTGCACGTCGTCGTCGCGCAGCACGGCGAGGACCCCGCGCAGCGCCGCCGAGCCCTCCTTGGTGACCCTCTCGGCGCTGCCCGGCGCCGCCAGCCACTCCCCCAGCCGCCGGCCGATGCCGAGCGAGGCGAGCCGGCCGCGCACCACGTGGCCGGAGAGGAAGTTCTCGCCGACGAAGTCGCCGAGCGAGCGCCCGAAGGCGTCCTTCTTGGTCGGGATGATCGCGGTGTGCGGGATCGGCAGGCCGAAGGGGCGGCGGAACAGGGCCGTCACCGCGAACCAGTCGGCCAGCGCGCCGACCATGCCCGCCTCGGCCGCGGCCGCCACGTACCCGGCCCAGGCGCCGGCGCCCGCCGCCTTGGCCCAGGTCGCGAGGGCGAAGACCAGGGTCGCGAAGGCCAGCAGGCCGGTCGCGATGGTCTTCATCCGGCGGACGCCGCGT
The DNA here is from genome assembly GCF_044767945.1 of Kitasatospora sp. NPDC101183. Classification (NCBI taxonomy): domain Bacteria; kingdom Bacillati; phylum Actinomycetota; class Actinomycetes; order Kitasatosporales; family Streptomycetaceae; genus Kitasatospora; species Kitasatospora sp. NPDC101183. The sequence goes on from NZ_JBIWOW010000012.1 coordinate 129,112, forward strand.
CGCTTCTCCTCGTCGGCCGCGGTGAACCTGACCCCGGGGCCGGTCCCGCTGATGGCTTCGTCACTCACCCCGCCAGTCTGCCCGTTGCCCGGCGCGGACGGGGGCGCGCCTCGCGATCACGCGCCCTCGCCCGAAAGGCGCACCGGGATTCACGCCCCTCCCAGCACCATCCTCCGCACCCCCGGCACGCCCTCCCAGCGCCCCGGGTCGGTGCACCGCCGCCCGTCCAGCAGCACCCGCACGCCCGGCAGGTCCCCCGGCGCCAGCTCCCGGTACTCCGGGTGGTCCGCCTGCAGCACCGCCGCCACCACCGGCTCCCCGCCGTACGGGGGCAGCCCGAGCGCCGCCAGTTCCTCGGCCCCGTACAGCGGATCGGCGACGTACGGCCGCGCCCCCGCCGCCCGCAGCGCCTCGACCAGCGGGAACACCCCGGAGTACGCCGTCTCCTTCACCCCGCCCCGGTACGAGGCCCCGAGCACCAGCACCCCCCGCCCGGCCAGGCCCCCGGGCACGGCCCCGGCCAGCAGCCCGGCCGCGTACCCGGGCATCTCCAGGTTGGCCTCCCGGGCCGCGCGCACCACCGTCGCCCCCGGGTCGTTCCACAGGTACAGCCGCGGGTAGACCGGGATGCAGTGCCCGCCGACGGCCACGCCCGGCCGGTGCAGGTGGCTGTACGGCTGCGAGTTGCAGGCGTCGGCGACCTCCGCGAAGTCCACGCCGGCCCGGTCCGCGAAGCGGGCGAACTGGTTGGCGAGCGCGATGTTCACGTCCCGGTACGTCGTCTCGGCGAGCTTGGCGAACTCGGCGGCCTCCACCGAGGCCAGCGCCCAGACCCCGTTGGGCCGGCGCAGGTCGGGCCGGGGGTCGAAGTCGAGCACGGCCCGGTAGAACTCCTCGCCCCGGCGGGTCGAGGCCTCGTCCAGGCCGCCGACCAGCTTCGGGTAGCGCCGCAGGTCGGCGAAGACCCGCCCGGTGCGCACCCGTTCGGGGCTGAACACCAGGGCGAAGTCGGCGCCGGGCGCGAGCCCCGAGCCGGCCTCCAGCCGGGGCGCCCAGCGCTGCCGGGTGGTGCCGACCGGCAGGGTGGTCTCGTAGCTGACCAGGGCGCCCCGGCGCAGCCCGGCGGCCACCGCGTCCGTCGCGGCGTCGAGGAGCGAGAAGTCGGGGGTGCCGTCCGGCGCGGTGACCAGCGGGACGACCAGCACCACCGCGTCGGCGGTGGAGACGGCGGCCGTGGTGTCGGTGGTGGCCCGCAGCCGGCCCTCGGCGACCATCTCCTTCAGCGCCTCGTCCAAACCCTCCTCCCGGGGGAACGGCGGCACCCCGAGGTTGACGCTGCGCACCACCCCGGGGGCGATGTCCGCCCCGGTGACCCGGTGGCCGCTCAGGGCGAACCGGACGGCCAGCGGCAGGCCGAGCTTGCCCAGCCCGACCACGCAGATGTCGAAACGGTCGATGCTCATGCCCGTCCCCCGCTCACCGAGTCCGCCAGCCGCCGCCACACCGGATGGCGCCGCAGCCCCCGCCGCACCTGCTCGGGGACGAGGCCCCGCCACAGTTGCTGGGCGAGGTTGAGCGGCGGCACGGCCACGGTGGCCTCCTCCTCGCGCAGCAGGAACAGCTCGTCCGCCAGAGCGAGCCCGGCCCCGCGGAACGCCGGGTAGGCCGCGTAGTGCCGCCGCTCCTCCACCACGACCGGCGGGGCGCCGTGCGCGGCCTCGTACCGGATCTGGTCGCGCAGCGCCTCCGGCCGTCCGGCGGCGGCGAGTTCGAGCCGCAGCCGCGCCTCGACGGGCAGCCGCCCGTACACCTCGCGGGCGCCGAAGCGCTCGACGAGCCGGGCGGCCTCCGCGCAGACCCGCCGCTGCGTCCCGGCGTCCAGCAGCAGGAAGCCGTCCGAGAGCAGCCGGGGGACGTCCCAGGAGAAGCTCCGGGCCCGGATCGCGTCCAACGCCTCGCCGGGCCCGGCGAGTTCGGCGGCCACCTGCTGGAGCGCGGCGATCCCGCGCAGCCGGTCGAGCACCCCGGCCCGCTCGGTGACGTTGCCCCGGTCCTCGCGCAGCACCAGGTGGTAGCAGTCGTACGAGGCGAGGACGGAGACCTTCCGGGCCCGCAGGCAGGCCGCCAGGGTGAACGGCTGGTCGGAGAAGACCTTCAACGACTCGTCCCTGCGCAGCCCGTGGCGGCGGAGCGGCTCCAGCCGGAACAGCTTGGTGTCGGCCAGCGCCCAGGCCAGGGCGGAGTCCTCGAAGCGGACGGACTCGGCGTCGGCGTGGAAGATGCCCTGCGGCACCAGCCGGCCGTTCACCCCGACCTGCTTGGGCACGACGACGTCCGAGCCCCAGGCGTCGGCGGCGGCCACCAGGCGTTCGAGGGCCTCCTCGCCGAGCCAGTCGTCCGCGCCGAGGAAGAGCACGTAGCGGCCCCGGGCGAGGTCCAGGGCCCGGTTGGTGGGCGCCGCCGGGCCGCCGGAGTTGGGCTGGTGCACCACCCGGAACAGCCCGGGGTGGCGGTCGGCGTACGCGTCCAGCAGCTCGCCGCCGCCGTCCGTGGAGCCGTCGTCGACGGCCACCACCTCCATCCGCCCCGGCGCCAGGGTCTGCCCCACCAGGGAGTCCAGGCAGGCGGTGAGGTAGGGCAGGGTGTTGTAGACCGCGACCACCACGGTCACGTCGGGTACGGTCATCGGGCGGCGGGCCTCCGGTGCTGGTGCTGGCGAGTGACGCATGGTCAACTCGACACGCCCGCGGAGGGTCACGTCCGTCACCCGTATCGGTGAACAGGACGCCGCGCCGCCGCTGCTCCTGGGCGGCCGAGCGCCGGAGCAGCAGCGGCGCGCCCGCTCACCCGATCGCGACCTCCGCGTACATCCGCGCGATCACGTCCTCGATCGCCGGCTCGCGCACCGACAGGTCCACCAGCGGGTACCGGTCGGCGACGGAGGCGACGATCGGCGCCGCGCTCTCCTGCGCGGGGAAGGCCAGCCACTGGCGCGGCCCGTCCACCTTGACCACCCGCGCCCCGGGCACCTCGATCGCGGGCCGGGCCTCGGCGAGGTCGACGACCAGGGTGCGCTCGCTGAGGCCGGTGGCGTGCAGCCCGTCGAGCCCGCCGTCGTGGACGACCCGGCCGTGGTCGATGACCATCACCCGGTCGCAGAGCTGCTCGATGTCGGTGAGGTCGTGGGTGGTGAGCAGCACGGTGGTGCCGCGCTCGCGGTTGACCTCGCGCAGGAACTCGCGGACCCTGCCCTTGCTGATCACGTCGAGCCCGATGGTCGGCTCGTCCAGGTAGAGCACCTGCGGGTCGTGCAGCAGGGCGGCCGCGAGGTCGCCGCGCATCCGCTGGCCGAGCGAGAGCTGCCGCACCGGGGTGTCCAACAGGCCGCCGAGGTCCAGCAGTTCGACGCAGCGGTCGAGGTTCTCGCGATATCGCCCCTCCGGTACGCGGTAGATGCGTCGGGCGAGTTCGAAGGAGTCGCGCAGCGGGAGGTCCCACCACAAAGTCGTCCGCTGGCCGAAGACCACGCCGATCCTGCGGGCCAGCGCGACGCGTTCGCGGGCCGGGTCGACCCCGGCGACGCGCAGCCGGCCGCTGCTGGGGACGAGGATGCCGGTGAGCATCTTGATGGTGGTGGACTTGCCGGCGCCGTTGGGCCCGATGTAGCCGACGCACTCGCCGGCCTCGACGGTGAAGCTGAGCCCGTCCACGGCGCGCACCTCGCGCTTGGTGCGGCTGAACCGGCCGGCGCGGGCGCGCACGGTGAAGGTGCGGTGGACGTCCTGGAGTTCGATCAGTGCCACGGTGAAAGTCCTTACGGGAGACGGTGATTCAACGGCCGGTTCAACAGCCGGCTCGACAGCCGGTTCAACGGCCGGTTCAGCTGCCGGTGCCGCGGTACGCCCGCAGCCCCGCCCGCCAGGCGAGCCCCGCGGCGGCGACGCACAGCGCGGCGGCCACCGGCGAGGCGTACTGGAGGGCCGAGGGCAGGCCCAGCGGGTCCGGCCGGTCGAGGACGCGCAGGCTGGGCAGCCAGTTGACGAAGGCCAGCGGGACGCCGAAGACGACCCCGGCGACGAGTTCCTTGGCGAAGACGGTCGGCGGGTAGTGCAGCAGGGTCGCGCCGCCGTAGGTGAAGGAGTTCTGGATCTCCTTGGACTCGCCCCACCAGAACTGCACGGTGGCGCCGCCGACGAAGATCGCGCCGAAGATGACGCTGCCGCAGACCAGCATGCCGGGCACCAGCAGCACCCTGTCCCAGGTCCAGTGCACGTCCAGGGCGGTCAGCGACCAGACGAGCACCGCGGCGGCCTGCAGCGGGCGGCCGAGGCGGCGCAGCGAGAAGCGTTCGGCGCACAGCTGGGAGAGCGCGGGCGCGGGCCGCACCAGCATGCCGTCCAGCGTCCCGGTGACGATCCGCTGGCCGAGGGCGTCCGCCGAGCCGACGAGCAGGTTGGCGACGCCGAGGCAGAAGGTGGCGGTGCCGTAGAGGAAGGCGATCTCGGGCAGGCGCCAGCCGCCGAGGGTGTCGGTGTGCTGGAACATGATGACGACCACGAGGAAGTCGAGCGTCTGGGCGACGACGCCGGTGATCGTGCTCAGCACGAAGGAGGCCCGGTACGAGGCCATCGCGCGCATCCACATCCGGGCGCAGAGCCACCAGGAGCGGACGGCCCAGGACGTACGGGCGGCCAGGCCCTCCCGCAGGACCATTTGCTCAGCCACCCTGCACCACCACCTTGCGGGTGGCGAGCCACTGCGCGCCCCGGCCGGCGGCCAGCAGCACGGCGGCCCAGCCGAGTTGGAAGCCCAGCGCCCCGACCAGCGCGAGGCCGGTGGAGCGCTCCAGGAAGACGTCGGTGGGCACCTTGATGAGCGAGGCCCAGGGCAGCGCCTGGCCGATCGTGCCCAGCCAGCCGGGGAAGAGGGCGATCGGCAGCAGCATCCCGGAGAAGAACATCGAGGTCACCAGCATGACCGAGCGGATGCCCTCCGAGTCGTGCAGCCAGAAGCCGGTGAGCGAGACCAGGAACCGGATGCCGAAGCTGACGAGCAGCGCGAGCAGCACGGAGAGCAGGAAGACCAGCCAGGTCAGCGGGTGTTCGGGCATCCGGACGCGGAACACCAGCGCGCCGAACAGCAGCGGCACGGTGCCGCGCACCAGCGCCTGGAAGGCGGCCCGGCCGAGGTCGGTGGCCAGCCACCAGCCCTGGAAGTCGACGGGCCGGTAGAGGTCCACGGCGATGTCCCCGCTGCGGAAGCGCTCCTGGATGTCGTCCTGGAAGCCGCCGCCCCAGACGGCGACGGTGACCAGCAGGGCCTGGCTGACCCAGATGTACGTGACGGCCTGGCTCTGGTCGTAGCCCGCGAGGCCCGGGCGGGCCTGCCAGAGGGCGAGGAAGGTGGAGGCGAGGATCACCCCGAAGACGGTGTTGGTGAAGGTGCCGGCCAGGGTGGCCGCGCGGTAGGTGGAGTAGCGGCGGAAGGCGCCGCGAGCAACGGCGGCATAGAGCATATTGTCTCCTTATCGACATTTGAGGGCGCAGGGGTGCGCCCGCCGACATCCGCGCACGCCGGTACGGCTCCGACCGGCCCGACCCGGGGGTCCCCGGGGCGGCGGGCGGAGCTGTCGAAGTGGCTGCGCTATGAACTTCGCATCTTTCACCGTACCTCCGGGCACCCCGGCCCGCACCCGGTTTTCCCCGTCCCGATCAGCCGCCCCGCCCGCCCCTGAGGTGACGTCAAATAGCACATAATCGCGGCATGAGCTTCGTCACCCGACGCCAGGCCAAACGGGCCGCCCGCCGCGCAGCCCGCCGAGCCCTGCCCTTCTGGCGTCGGCTGCTCCCCACCTGGCGCCTCACCCTCGGCACCCTCGCCGCCCTGCTGCTGCTCGCGGTCGGCTCCTTCGCCGTGCTCTACGTGATCGTCCCGGTGCCCGACGCCAACGCCCACGCCACCGCCCAGAACAACATCTACCTCTACTCCGACGGCACCACCGAGATCGCCCGCACCGGAGCCGTCAACCGCACCGACGTCACCATCGACCAGATCCCGCTCCAGACCCAGCAGGCCGTCGTCTCCGCCGAGGACCGCACCTTCTACCAGAACCGCGGCATCGACCTGAAGGGCATGGTCCGCGCCGGCTGGAACACCCTCACCGGCAAGGGCATGCAGGGCGGCTCCACCATCACCCAGCAGTACGTCAAGAACTACTACCTGACGCAGGACAAGACCATCGAGCGCAAGGGCCGCGAGCTCTTCATCGCCCTCAAGGTCGACCAGCAGCGCGACAAGAAGGACATCCTCGCCGGATACCTCAACAGCAGCTACTTCGGCCGCGGCGCCTACGGCGTCCAGAGCGCCGCCCGCGCCTACTACGGCGTCGACGCCTCCCAGCTCACCCTCGGCCAGGGCGCCTACCTCGCCTCCCTCCTCCAGGCCCCCAGCATCTACGACGTCAGGACGGCCACCCCCGCCAACCGCGAGAAGGCCCTCGCCCGCTGGAACTACACCCTCGACGGCATGGTCCAACTCGGCTTCCTCAGCACCGCCGACCGCGCCGCCACCACCTTCCCCGACCCGATCGACCCCCAGCCCGCCACCGGCCTCTCCGGCCAGGCCGGCTACCTCGTGGGCGTCGCCGACGACTACCTCGTCACCGCCGGGATCATCGACGCCCCCACCCTCAAGGCCGGCGGCTGGCGCATCACCACCACCTTCGAGAAGCCCCGGCAGGACGCCTTCGTCAAAGCCGTCCACGACGAACTCACCGGCGAACTCGACCCGGTGAACCGCCCCACCACCGACACCGACGTCCGCGTCGCCGGCGCCTCCGTCGACACCGCCACCGGCCGCGTCCTCGCCGTCTACGGCGGCCCCAACTACGCCAAGCAGCCCTACAACGACGCCCTGCGCCAGGACAACCAGATCGGCTCCACCTTCAAGCCGATCGACCTCGCCGCCGGCCTCCTCGCCCAGCACACCGTCGACGGCCGCCCCATCACCACCGAGAGCCGCTACGACGGCACCAGCGAACGCCCCGTCACCGGCGGCCCCACCCCGTACGCCCCGCCCAACGAGGACGGCGTCGACTACGGGAACATCACCCTGCGCTACGCCATGGTGAAGTCCGTCAACTCCGTCTACGCCCAACTCGGCGTCGACGCCGGCCTCCCCCGGGTGCGCGACACCGCCCTCAAGCTCGGCATCCCCGACAGCGTCCGCGGCCTCGACCCCGCCAACACCTCCATGACGCTCGGCACCGCCACCCCCAGCGCCCTCGACCTCGCCGGCGTCTACGCCGCCCTCGCCGACCACGGCCAGGCGCACACCCCGTGGTCCGTCCTCAAGCTCGAACGCGTCCACCCCGGCGGCGCCGTCGACGTCCCCAAGATGCCCGACCACAAGGCCGTCGACGCCCTCGACCGGCCCACCGCCGACAAGGTCACCGACGTCCTGCGCGACGTCGTCAGCCCCCGGGGCACCGGCTCCGCCGCCCTCGAACTCGGCCGCCCCGCCGCCGGGAAGACCGGCACCACCGACTCCAACCTCTCCGCCTGGTTCGCCGGCTACACCCCCGAACTCGCCACCGTCGTCGGCCTGTTCCGCGAGAACCCCAAGACCCACGCCAAGGAGCCCCTGGCCGGGACGGCCGGCCTCACCCGCGTCAACGGCGGCGCCTTCCCCACCAGGATCTGGACGGCCTACATGGGCGCCGTCCTCGACGGCAGCCCCACCCAGCAGTTCGACCTCCAGACCGGCAAGGGCGACCAGCCCACCCCCGACTGGCCCGTCGGCACCACCAGCCCCGGCACCACCCCCACCGCCACCACCGAGCCGGGCACCACCCAGGCCCCCGAGCACACCCCCACCGGGCCCGCCACCCCCGCACCCACCGGCGAGCCCGCCCCCACCACCCCGCAGGACCCCCGCCCCACCCGCAGCCAGGAACAGCCCAGCCCCACCGCCCGCCCCACCCAGACCCGCCCGGGCCGGCCCACCGACCCGCCCACGGCCACCGGCGGGGCCACCTCACCGGCCGCGCAGCAGCCGTAGCCGCCCTACCGGACCAACTCCCGCTCCGCCGCCGTACGGAAGCGCGGCGTCACCCGCACCTCGCCCAGCCAGCCCGCCAGCCGCCCCGCCTCCGCCGCGACCGCCCGCTCCGCCTCCGCCCCCACCTCCCGGAACAGCCGCCACACCACCTCACCGTCCGCCCGCTGCGCCCAGGCGCCCACGACCTCGCCGCACCACCACACCGTCGGCCCTGCGTTGCCCGCCCGGTCGAACAGCGCCGGCACGTCCTCCGGCCGCAGGTACCAGTCCCGGCCCCGCCAGCCCATCACCGCCGGGTCCAGGGCCGGCAGCAGCGCCACCCACGGCTCGGGCGCCGGCTCCGGCTCCGCGTCCCCCGGCAGCACCAGCGCGGGCGTCCCGTCCGCCAGCGCCACCTCGCACGCGCCCACGTCCGCCAGCGCCCCGCGGACGTCCCCCAGCGTCCAGCCCGTCCACCACTTCACGTCCTCGACCGTCCCCGGCCCGTACGAGGCCAGCCAGCGGCGCACCACCTCCGCCTTCGCCTCCCGCACCGGCACGTCCGGCCACTGCGGCACCGGCGCCCACGGGTAGACGCTGCTCAGCCAGGACCCGCGCGGACGGCACCGCCGCACGTGCCCGTCCGAGGCCATCACCCGCAGCAGACGGCTGCCGACGCTCTGCTTCGCCTCGTACGCCTTGCCCGCCGACATCAGCATCGTCTCCCGCAACTGCGGGACGTCCTCGCCGAGTTCCTTCGTCGTCGCCTCGCCGCGCGCCTCCAGCGCGGCCAGCACCTCGCGCTCCGTCCGCGCCAGCCGCGCCTCGTCCCACTCCGGCAGGTGCTCCCGCAGGTGCTTGAGCAGCGTCGCCCGCTCCTTCACCGCGATCGCCCGCGCCGCGCCCGAGCTCACGTACGGGGCGAAGCCCTCCGTCACCGCGAAGATCGTCCGCCGCATGGACAGCAGCTTCACCAGCGAGACGTCCTCGTACAGCGCCCGGTCCACCTCCGCCGCCGAGGGCTCGGCCAGCCGCGCGCAGGCCGACAGGTACACCGTCGCCGCGTCCGTGGCGTGCAGCCCCACCACCGCGTCCGCCACGGCCTCCACCCCGGACACCCGGGCCGAAGGCTCCAACAACAGCCGACGGCCCATCCGGGCCCGCCGCTCCCCGTCACCGATCACCGGCAGCGCTTCGCTCATGCCGGGACCCTAGCGCCCCGCTCCGACAACGCCGCCAGTTCCGCGAACTCCTCCGGCAACGGCGAGTCCCGCCCCTCCGCCCACGCCAGCGCCACCCGGTTCGGCGCGATCCCCGCGATCGGCACGTGCACCACGTCCGGCCGGGTGTAGAACGCCGCCACCGACAGCGGCAGCACCACCGTCCCCTCCCGCGCCGCCACGTACTCCAGCTTCTCCTCCACCGTCTCCGGCCGGGGCCACGGCCGCCCCCGCCGCCCCTCGGGCGCCGGCAGCCCGCACCACTCCGGCACCAGCTCCGGGCACTGCAGCAGCCGCTCTCCGCGCAGCTGCCCCATCGACACCGACCCGGCCCCCGCCAGCCGGTGCCCGGCCGGCAGCACCGCCACCCGGGGCTCCTCGAACAGTGGCCGCACCCGCAGGCCCCGCAGGTCCACCGGCAGCCGCACGAAGGACACGTCCACCCGGCCGTCCAGCACCACCCGCGCCTGGTCGACCCACGAGGTCCGCACCACGTCCACCACCAGCTCCGGATGCCGCAGCGACAGCGCCCGCACCGCCGCCGTCACCGTGATCCCCGGCATGAACCCCACCACGAACCTCGGCCCCTGCGCCGCCGACCGCGAGACCCGGCGCCGCAACGCCTCCGCCGCCGCCAGCAGCGGCGGCGCGTCCTCCAGCAACTGCCGCCCCGCGTCCGTCAGTTCCGTCGCACGCCGGTCACGCCGGAACAGCTGCGCGCCGAACTCCCCCTCCAGCGCGCGGATCTGACGCGACAGCACCGGCTGCGCGATGTGCAGCCCCTCCGCCGCCCGCCCGAAATGCAACTCCCGTGCCACCGCCACGAAGTACCGCAGCTTGCGCAGATCGACGTCCGCCACCGCCACCACCTCCCACTGATACCCCAGGGGTATCACAGCCGACCGAACAGGTCTTGGACGCCCCGACCACCCCCGGCGCAGGATCGAGGCATCCACTTGGAACACCCCGGGAAGGTCCTCGCATGCCCCTCACCGACCAGCACGTCGTCGTCCTCGGCGGAACCTCCGGCATGGGCCTCGCCACCGCCGACCTCGCCGCCCGCCGCGGCGCCCGCGTCACCGTCGTCTCCAGCCGCCCCCAGAGCGCCGAACGCGCCCTCGCCACCCTCCCCGACGGCACCGCCGCCGACACCGCCGACCTCGGCGACAGCGCCCAGGTCGCCGCCCTGTTCGACCGCCTCGGCCCCCTCGACCACCTCGTCTACACGGCGGGCGACGCCATCAGCCTGATGCCCGTCGACGCCCTCGACCTCGACGCCGCCCGGAGGTTCTTCACCATCCGCTACTTCGGCGCCCTGGACGCCGTCCGCGCCGCCCTCCCGCACCTGCGCCCCGGCGGCTCCGTCACCCTCACCTCCGGCACCGCCGGCCCCCGGCCCGGGCCCACCGGCTGGGGCGTCGCCGCCAGCATCTGCGGCGCCGTCGAAGGCCTCGTCCGGGCCCTCGCCGTCGAACTCGCCCCCGTCCGCGTCAACGCCGTACGCGCCGGGCTGATCCGCACCCCGCTCTGGGACGGCGTCCCCGAGGCCGACCGCGAGGCCCTGTTCTCCCGCACCGCCGAGACCCTCCCCCTCGCCCGCATCGGCACCCCCGAGGACGCCGCCGAGGCGTACGCCTACCTGATGGACCAGCGCTACGCCACCGGCACCGTCCTCACCGTCGACGGCGGCAGCCTGCTCGTCTGAGCCGAGAGGCTCCAGGGAGTGTCACCCGCCGAGGGCGGCACGGAGGTACACCGCGTGGTTCTCCCGACTCCGCAGCGTCTCGGGATGGTCCGGCCCCAGGACCCGCTCCCGGTCGGCCGCGACCTGCGCGTACAGCCGTGCCGCCTCGGCGGAGTGTCCCCCCTCGCCGAGGTTCCACGCCTGACAGGCCCGGCTCACCAGCGTGTCGGGGTGATCCGCGCCCAGGACCCGCGCACGGTCCACCGCCAACTGCTCGTGCAGGCGCGCCGCCTCCGCGTACTGCCCCGCCTTGCCCACGTTCCACGCGTGGCAGGCCCGGGTCAGGAGCGTGTCCAGGTGATCGGCCCCCAGGACCCGGTCGCGGTCGACGACGAGCGGCGCCAACAGCCGCGCCGCCTCCGCGCGCTCCCCCGACTCACCGAGGTTCCACGCGTGGCGGTACCGCGTCCCGAGCGTCTCGGGATGCTCCGGACCCTGCACCCGCGCCCGATCGGCGGCCAGCCTCTCGTGCAGGCGGGCCGCCTCCGCGTACGCCCCCGACTCGCCGAGGTTCCACGCCCGGTCGTGCCGGCTCCCGAGCGTGTCCAGGTGGTCGGCCCCCAGGACACGCTCACGGTCCGCGGCCAACTGCTCGTGCAGGCGCGCCGCCTGCACGTACTGCCCCGCCTTGCCGAGGTTCCAGGCATGGCGGAACCGGCTCCCCAGCGTGTCCGGATGGTCGGCCCCCAGGGCCCGCGCACGGTCCGCGGCCAACTGCTCGTACAGCAGCGCCGCCTCCGCACGCTCCCCCGACTCACCGAGGCTCCACGCATGGTCGTTCCGGCTGCGGAACGCGTCCGCGTGGTCGGGCCCCAGAACCCGCCCGCGATCGGCGGCGACCCGCTCGTACAGCCGCGCCGCCTCCGCGTGGTTCCCCGCCGCACCGACGTGGAACGCCTGGTTGGCCCGGCTCCTGAGCGTGTCCAGGTGGTCCGCCCCCAGGACGCGCGCACGGTCGACGGCCAGCGCCGTGTACAGGCGCGCCGCCTCCGCGTGCTCCCCCGTCTCGCCCACGCTCCGGGCGTGGTCCTCCCGGCTCCGGAGGGTGTCGGCGTGGTCGGCCCCCAGGGCGCGCTCCCGATCGGCGGCCAACCGCCCGTGCAGGCGCGCGAGTTCGGCCCGCTGCTCGGCCTTGTCGTCGACCCTGCCCTCCGCCTTGGCCTCCGTCTTTCCCCCACCCTCGCCCCCGGCCTCGACGGGAGGCGCCGGGGCGATCCCGGCGACGAGACTCCGCAGCCGGTCCCGGACCGTCGCCGCGTCGGCGGGCCGGTCCCCGGGCTGCTTGGCCAGCAGGCCGAGCACCAGCGCCTCCAACTCGGCCCCGACGCCCTCACGGTGACGACCGGGCGGCTCCGGCTCCGTGTGGGCATGCGCCCACAGCAGGCCGAGGGCGTTGTCGGCCTCGAACGGGGGCTTCCCCGTGAGGAGTTCGTACAGCACGCACCCCACGCTGTACAGGTCCACCCGCGCGTCCGGCAGGCGCTCCGAGGTCGTCTGCTCCGGCGCCATGTACCGAGGCGACCCGAGAACCTCCCCCGCCCGCGTGATCCTCGTACGCTCCGGATCGGCCATCGCCGCGATCCCGAAGTCCACGACCTTGACCATGCCGTGGCCGGCACCGGACGACCGCCCGATCAGCAGCACGTTGTCGGGCTTGATGTCGCGGTGCACGATCCCGGCCTCGTGGGCGGCGGCGAGCGCGTCGCAGATCTGCGCGCACCACTCGACGGCCTGAGCGATCGACAACCGCGGCTCCCGCGCGGCGACTTCCGACAGCGAACCGCCCCGGATCAGCTCCATGACCACGAACGGCGTGGCCGGCTCCCCCACGCCCCGGTGGATCCCGAAGTCGAGCACGGCCACGATGTGCGGGTGCCCGAGCAGCTGCGCCGCCAGCCTCGCCTCGCGCCGGAACCGCGAGTCCAGCTCCGAGGCCGCGCCCACGGCCGCGTCCCGGATCACCTTGACGGCGACGTGGCGCTCCAACCGCTGGTCGTACGCACGCCAGACGGCGCCCATCCCGCCGTGCCCCAGAAGGGCGTCCAGGCGGTAGCGCCCGTCAAGAACCGTCCCACGCATGCGTCCCCCCGAACTCGGCCCGCGATCCCCAGCAGGCTCTCACGCCGACGGGTCTCCCCGCTGCCCCCGGCGCCCGACAGGTGGAGCCCCGTCGAACGGCGCCCTACAGGTACAGGCCCGTCGAACCCTCGGTGTCGCCGAAGCGCGTGGCCGCCACCGCGTGCAGGTCCCGCTCGCGCAGCAGCACATAGGTCGCGCCGCGCACCTCGACCTCCAGCTTGTCCTCCGGGTCGTACAGCACCCGGTCCCCCGGCTCCACCGAGCGCACGCTCTGGCCCACCGCGACGGCCTCGGCCCAGGTGCAGCGCTTGGACAGCTCGGCCGTCGCCGGGATCAGGATGCCGCCGGTCGAGCGGCGCTCGCCCTCGGCACCCTCGATGCGCACCAGCACCCGGTCGTGCAGCATCCGGATCGGCAGCTTCTCGCCCAGGCGGTCGTGCCGGGAATGGTCGTGCTCGGAGACGGTCGGTTCGTCGTACGTACTCACGGGTCCGAAGGTACCCTCCCCGGGCGCGGAGCGTGACGTCGGCCCGGCGTCCGCCCCGACACGCGGAAGGCCGGGCACATCAGCGCCCGGCCTTCCGCGTTCGCGCACTCAGCCCTTGCGGCGCCTGCGGCGCGACGCCAGGAGCAGCACCACGCCCAGGCCGACGGCCGCCACCGGAAGGATCCGCTCCTTGCGCGGCTGCCCCTTCTCGTCGACGAAGTTGGCCCGCACCTGCTCCAGCAGACCGCTCGCGGCCACGTAGACCTTCGCCGTCTTCTCCTCGACCGCGGCCTGCGCCTTGGCCTTCGCCTGGGCGGTGATGGTGCTCGGGTGGACCCGCACGGCCAGCTCGTCCAGCGTCGAGGCCAGCTGGGTGCGCGTGCGCTCGATGTCCGCCTCGATCTGGGCGGCCGTCCGCTCCGACTTGTCCTGCGTGCTCGCCTCGCCCACTCGGGCCACCCCATTCACTTGCCGATGTAGTCCTGATCGTCCAGTGCGACCGGACCAGTCTCTCAGGCGCCGGGCCGCACCGCGCGGCCCCACCCACCAACGGAGGTAAGTTTGCCGTGGTACGACCGCCCGTCCACCCCCAGGAGAGTACGACCGTGAGTGAGCGTCTCCAGTCCGGCGACACCGCACCCGCCTTCACCCTGCCCGACGCCGACGGCAACCAGGTGTCCCTGGCCGACCACCTCGGCCGCAAGGTGATCGTCTACTTCTACCCCGCCGCGCTCACCCCCGGCTGCACCAAGCAGGCCTGCGACTTCACCGACAACCTCGACGTCCTCGCCGCCGCCGGGTACGACGTCATCGGCGTCTCCCCCGACAAGCCGGAGAAGCTCGGCACGTTCCGCGAGGCCGAGAACCTGAAGGTCACCCTGGTCTCCGACCCGGAGAAGAAGGTGCTGGAGGCGTACGGCGCCTTCGGCGAGAAGAAGCTGTACGGCAAGACCGTGACCGGCGTGATCCGCTCGACCGTCGTCGTGGACGAGCAGGGCAAGGTCGAGCACGCCCTCTACAACGTCAAGGCGACCGGGCACGTCGCCAAGCTGCTGCGCGACCTCAAGGTCGAGGCCTCCTGAGGGCCGACGCGCGAAACAGCGGCGCACGAAACTGCGGCGCACGAAAAGCGGTGGCGGCCACCCCCCGACCGGGTGTGCCGCCACCGCCGTTCCTCACCTCAGCGCACCGCTAGCCGTTCAGCAGGCCCCGAGGTCGTTCCAGACGCCCCACGCGCCGCTGGCCGCGGGGTCGTCGCCCTTGGTCCACCACTTGTTCTGGTAGTAGTGGCCCTTCCACGACACCTTCGTGGGCGAGGCGTACGTGGTGCCCGCGTCCCAGCCCGGCGCACCCGCGCAGCCGGCCGGCGTGGTCGGCGGCGTCGTGGGAGGCGTGGTGGGCGGAGTGGTCGGAGGCGTCGTCGGCGGGGTCGTGGGCGGAGTGGTCGGAGGCGTGGTCGGGGGCGTCGTCGGCGGAGTGGTGGGAGGCGTCGTGCCGCCGTCCACCGCGCCCCGGGTCAGGTCGCCCTTGAGGCCGTACAGCGTCCCGCCCACGTTGACCGTCCAGTTGGACGGCGTCGACACCGGCAGGTAGTAGACGAAGTCGAGGTCCACCGAGGCCCCCGGCGCCAGCGACTGCCAGCCCGGCAGCTTCACCGACACCCGGTTGTAGGTGCCCTTCAGACCGCCCACGTTGCCCGGGCCCGGGTTGTCCTGACGGATCACCTGGAGGCCGAAGCCGGACTGGTCCTTCGCGTTGCCCGGAGCCGAGTTGCTGTAGTCGAACTGGAACTCCGTGCCGCCCGGCAGCGTCAGCGTCGAGTTGTTGACGATGTGGATCTTCGGGTTGATCGGGTAGTTCGAGTCGCCCAGCGCGAAGTTGGTGAACGACACGTCCACCGGCAGGGTCTGCTGCGGCAGCGAGATCGTCGAGCGCGTCGCGCCGTACGACGACGCCGACTTGAACTTGTCGTACATCAGCGAGGTCAGCGTGCTGCCGGGCACGTACTCGCCCTGGCCGCCGTTGGCCGTCGGGTCCCACTTGTAGTCGCCCGCCAGCTCCCAGATCATCGCGCCGCCGGCGCCCTGGTTGACGATGTAGTCGGCCTTGGCACCCACCGACTGCTCGTCCTCGGTGGAGAGGAACACCTTCTTGGTGTCGTTCCACAGCCACGGCGCCACCAGCGTGGAGCTGTAGTTGCGGGTGTAGGTGCCCTGCAGCGCCGTGTCCGTCACGCCGTACTTGGCCAGGTAGTCGGGCACGATGCCCTTCTCCAGGTTCTTCGCGTGCCACATCGGGTTCGACCCGGCCGGGGACTCCTTGCCCGCGGTGTCCTTGTCGTTCCAGATGTTGTCGATGCCCACCGCGCCGTCACCGCAGGCGGTCAGCCCCGACCCGGCCGGGCAGGTGGTCGCCGAGGCGGTGCCCCAGAGGCCGTTCGTCCCGCCCTGCACGTTCTTGAACCCGCGCGTGTAGTACGGCAGTCCGACGTTGATCCGGCCGGCCGGCATCGCGCCGCGGAAGTAGTGGTACGACCAGTCGGCGTTCAGGTAGCCGATGCCGCCGTACTGCCCGGTGCCGTACACGTTCGCGGCCGCGAGCTCGCCGTCCTTGCCGTCGTCGAACAGCGAGGCGTTCGGGCCGACGTACTTGTTCCAGGCGCCGTGCAGGTCGTAGGACATGATGTCCACGTAGTCCAGGTACTGCGCCACCTGGAAGGTCTCCATGCCGCGCAGCAGGTACCCGGAGGACGGGGCCGCCACCGACAGCAGGTAGTGCCTGCCGTCCGCCGCACCGGCCTTGTCCAGGCTCTCGCGCAGCGTCTTCATCAGCGCCGCGTAACCCTTGGCCAGCGAACCGCGCTTGCCGTTCGCCAGCTGCCAGTCCAGCGGGTTGCCGGCGTCCTTCATCGAGGTCGGGTACTCGTAGTCGACGTCGACGCCGTTGAAGCCGTACTTGCGGATGAAGTCCACCGAGGACGCGGCGAAGGTGTCGATGCCCGCCTGGTTCACGCTGCCGTCCGGGTTGACGGTCATCGAGTAGAACCCGCCGGTGTTCACCCGGTTGCCGTCGTCACCGAAGTACCCGCCGGTCTCGGTCCAACCACCCACCGAGATCATGGTCTTGACGTTCGGGTACTTCTTCTTGTACTTCGTCAGCAGGTTGAAGTGGCCCTTGTACGGCAGCGTCGGGTCCAGCTCCGCGCCGGGCACCCCCGGGAAGGAGATCCCGGTCGCCTCGTTCGTCGGGCCGTCCGTGCCGACCGACAGCTTGTTGTCACCGCCGACGTGGCCGAACGCGTAGTTGAGGTGGGTGACCTTGTCCCAGGGGATGTCGCTCACCAGGTACGGCTTGTCACCGTTCTTGCCGGTGCGCCAGCCCGTGAAGTAGCCGATGATGCGCCGCTGGTGGTCCGCGCCCATCTGCTCGCGCCCGCTCGTGTCGTAGACCGAGCAGTAGGGGACGTCGACCCCGGGCGTCTGGTACAGGCCGTCCGGCCGACAGGCCGAGTTGTCGACGGCCGCCGACGCCTGCGAGGGCACCGCCGCCAGCGTCGCCATCACCAGCCCGGCCACACTCGCCGCCGCCAGGGACAACACGCCCGCCCTACGCCCAACGGCGGTGGGACGCCGCTGCGCAGTGCTTCGTATCAACACTCGGTCCTCCAGGAGAGAGTGTCGGCGCGTGCCCGTGGGGGAGCACGCACGTGGGGGATTCAATTGGCGCCGAAGGTATGTGGTCTGAACCACACAGGTCAATAGGTCTGGACCAATTAGTAATCAGTTCCCCAAACCCCCCGGTCACCCCGCCGACGACAACCGGTCACCTTCTGGCCGAAACCCCGCCACCCGTAACCGATCGCCACGTCGATCGTTACCCGCACGAGGAAGGGGGCTTCATCCGCCCTCACGAAGGACTGACCATGACGGTCAAGTACACCCGCGAGCTGCTCGCCGAAGCCGCAGCGGCCGCGACCTCGCTGGACGAGATGCTCACCGCACTCGGCCGCGAGCCCACCCCGTACAGCCGCTCCTACCTGCGACAGCGCATCAAGGCGTACGCCATCGATGCGTCGCACTTCCCGGAGCCCGGAACGTTCTACACGGAGGAGCTCCTCCAGGAAGCCGTTGCCGCGTCTCACAGCGTGGCCGGAGTGATCCGCTACCTCAATCGGCGTCAAGCCGGCGGCACTCAGGCGCACGTCGGACGACGTATCAAGCAGTTCGGCATCGACACCTCGCACTTCACGGGCGCGGCCCACAATCGAGGCAAGGTGTCGCCCCGGCGGCTCGTACCCGCCGAGGTCCTGGTCAAGGACCCGGCGGAGGCGAAGCGCCGCCCAGGCTTCCGCATCCGCCGGGCGCTTGCCGCGATCGGCCGCCCCGAACGGTGCGAGAGCTGCGGCACCGGTCCGGAGTGGCGCGGCAAACCGATGACGCTGGAGGTCGACCACATCAACGGCGACTGGTCGGACAACCGGCCGGAGAACCTCCGCCTGCTCTGCCCGAACTGCCATTCCGTGACTCCGACCTACTGCAGGCGGAAGACCAGTCGGCTCAGCACCAGTTGACCGCCGAAACGAAGGTGTCGGTCGTTCCGCGAGCCCAGTAACATGATGGCCAGCAGGACAGGCGGCCGTGGCGCAGAGGCGACGCAGACGGTTTAGGTCCGTTGGCCCGTGAGGGCTTGAGGGTTCGAATCCCTTCGGCCGCACCGAATGCCACCTTGAAATCAAAGGCCCTGACCGGACAAGTTCCGGTCAGGGCCTTTGATCATCTCAGCCCAGGAGGTCCTTGACGACCGGGGCCAGGGC
Source organism: Kitasatospora sp. NPDC101183 (assembly GCF_044767945.1). Taxonomy (NCBI): domain Bacteria; kingdom Bacillati; phylum Actinomycetota; class Actinomycetes; order Kitasatosporales; family Streptomycetaceae; genus Kitasatospora; species Kitasatospora sp. NPDC101183. The sequence goes on from NZ_JBIWOW010000012.1 coordinate 147,492, forward strand.
GCGGAAGGCCTGGCCGCGGTGGCTGATGGCGTTCTTCTCCTCCGCCGTCATCTCCGCGCAGGTCCGGGTCTCGCCCAGCGGCTGGAGGATCGGGTCGTAGCCGAAGCCGTTGGTGCCGGCCGGGGCGGTGCGCAGGGTGCCGAGGAGGCGGCCCTCGACGACGCGCTCGGTGCCGTCCGGCAGGGCGAGGGCGGCGGCGCAGAAGAAGTGGGCGCCGCGGTGCGGCTCGGCGATGTCGGAGAGCTGGGCGAGCAGCAGGTCGAGGTTGGCGAGGTCGTCGCCGTGCTTGCCGGACCAGCGGGCGGAGAAGATGCCGGGCGCGCCGCTGAGCACGTCCACGCAGAGGCCGGAGTCGTCGGCGACGGCGGGCAGGCCGGTCGCCTTGGCCAGGGCGTGCGCCTTGAGGAGGGCGTTCTCGGCGAAGGTGACCCCGGTCTCGGGGACGTCCGGGATCTCCGGGTAGGCGTCGGCGCCGACGAGTTCGACGTCCAGGCCGGCCTCGCCGAGGATGGCGCGGAGTTCGGCGACCTTGTGCTGGTTACGGGTGGCGAGGATCAATCGGGTGGACATACCGCCCACCCTACCGAGGGAGCCGGGCGCTCAGCCCCCGCAGACCGAGGTGAGGTTGACGGCCGCGTCGCCGAGCGGCTTGAGGTCGGGGGTCTCCTTGCGGTCGACGGCCTGCTGGACCTTGTCCGCCTGCTTCTGCAGGTCGGTGACGGCCTTGGCGACGTCGGTGTTCTTGGAGTTCTTCCCGACCTGGTCGAGGTCGTTCTTCAGCTTCTGCAGGGCCTTCCCCGCGGCGGTCGAGTCGTTGCTCGCGTTGTCGTACGCCTTGGTGACGTCGGCCAGGTCGCCGGTGATCTTCACGGCGGTGTTGCCGCAGTCGAGCGCCTTCTGCGCGGCGGAGCAGCTCACCATGCTGAGCGGGAGGATGACGATCAGTCCGGCCACGGCGAGGGCGGCGGGGCGGGCGATGCTGGACGGCATCCGGTCCTCCTGTGGGGCGCGGGTTCCGTGGGGTGGGACGCGCGCCGGGGGGTGCGCGGTTCCCGCAGCGTGGGGGGTCGCTGCGGGAACGGTACGACTCCGGGGCCCGGCCTGTACAGCAGGCCGCACGAGCGCGCCCGGAGCGTACGTGCGCGCGCCGGGGCTCAGAGCGTTTCGAGGGCCTTGCGCTGGAGGTCGTCGAGCTCGGCGCAGCCGAGGGTGCCGAGGTCGAGGAGCCGGTCGAGGAGTGCGCGGTCGAAGGGGGCGCCCTCGGCGGTGCCCTGGACCTCGACGAAGCGGCCGTCGGAGGTGCAGACGATGTTCATGTCGGTCTCGGCGCGCACGTCCTCCTCGTAGCGGAGGTCGAGCATGGGGGTGCCGTCGATGATGCCGACGCTGACGGCGCTGACGCCGCCGGTGATGGGCTGGCCCTTGGCGCGCAGGAGCTTGCGGTCGCGGGCCCAGGCGACGGCGTCGACCAGGGCGACGTAGGCGCCGGTGATGGCGGCGGTGCGGGTGCCGCCGTCCGCCTGGAGGACGTCGCAGTCGAGGACGATGGTGTTCTCGGCGAGGGCGCGGTGGTCGACGACGGCGCGCAGGGAGCGGCCGATGAGGCGGCTGATCTCGTGGGTGCGTCCGCCGATGCGGCCCTTGACGGACTCGCGGTCGCCGCGGGTGTTGGTGGCGCGCGGGAGCATGGAGTACTCGGCGGTGACCCAGCCCTCGCCGCTGCCCTTGCGCCAGCGGGGGACGCCCTCGGTGACGCTGGCGGTGCACAGCACCTTGGTGTCGCCGTAGGAGATGAGGACGGAGCCTTCGGCGTGCTTGCTCCAGCCCCGTTCGATGGTGATCGGGCGGAGCTGTTCGGGGGTGCGGCCGTCGATGCGTGACATAGCAACCGAGCGTAGCCGTTCCGGGGGACGGTTCCTGATGCGCCTCGGCCCGCCGTCCCCCTGAGCGGGGCGGCGGGCCGTGGGCGGTCGAGCCTGGGTGGCTCAGCTCACATCATGTCCTCGATGTCGGCGGCGATCGGGTCGGCGTCGGTGCCGATGACGACCTGGATCGCGGTGCCCATCTTGACGACGCCGTGGGCGCCGGCGGCCTTGAGGGCGGCCTCGTTGACGAGGGAGGCGTCCTTGACCTCGGTGCGAAGGCGGGTGATGCAGCCCTCGACCTCTTCGATGTTGTCGATGCCGCCCAGACCGGCGACGATCTTCTCAGCCTTGCTGGCCATGTGCTCTCTCCCTCTGTCTCGGCCCGCCGGCCGCTCTGCCGGGCGCCGTCCTGCGCTGTGCTGGGTGTCCTCGTCCGGGGGGTGGCGAGGGGTCGGCCGGTGCTGACGCGGGGTCAGTGGCGGTCGTGCTGTCGGGCAGCGCGACCAGCATCGCCCGCGGCGGTCCGTTCCGCCACGTTAGTCCACTTTCGGCCCATTCCGGCGGGCGGGCTCCGGACCGTCGCCCGAGGATGACGATCAGCGGGGCTCGCGTCCCGGAGTGCGGCCTGCGTTCCACAGTGGTCTACACCAATATATGTGTACTCCGATGAACGCAGAAAGGACCCCGGGTGTTCCAGCCCCGCCCGAGGGTCCCGCAGGGGGCCAGCGGTCGGCAACTGCTCTCGGAGGGCGAAGGATGAGTTCGGCAGGCGCCACAGCCCCGCAGACGACGTGGTGGCACACCTTCTACGGCGGGCTCCAGAAGATGGGCCGCTCGCTCCAGCTCCCTGTCGCGGTGCTCCCCGCGGCCGGCATCCTCAACCGGCTCGGCCAGCCCGACGTCTTCGGCTCGGACGGGCTCGGCTGGGACAACGTCGCCAAGGTCTTCGCCTCGGCGGGCGGCGCGCTGCTGGACTCCGCGCTCGGCCTGCCGCTGCTGTTCTGCATCGGCGTCTCGATCGGCATGGCCAAGAAGGCGGACGGCTCGACGGCGCTGGCCGCCGTGGTCGGCTTCCTCGTCTACTACAAGGTCCTGCACGCCTTCCCCGAGCACTGCAAGGCGCCGACGGTGCTGGTCAGCGACCAGTGCGTGGACTACTCCTCGGCCAAGTCCGCCAACGCGACGTACCAGAACCCCGGGGTGCTCGGCGGCATCCTCATCGGCCTGATGTCGGCCTGGCTCTGGGTGCGCTTCCACCGCACCAAGCTGGTCGACTGGCTGGGCTTCTTCAACGGCCGCCGCCTCGTCCCGATGATCACCGCCCTGGTCGGCATGGCGACGGCCTGCGTCGCCCTGTGGGTCTGGCCGCCGATCGGCCGTGGCCTCAACGACTTCTCGCAGAACCTCGCCGACCTGGGCGCGGGCGGCGCGGGCATCTTCGGCCTGTTCAACCGCGCACTGCTGCTGATCGGCATGCACCAGCTGCTGAACACCTTCGTGTGGTTCCAGTTCGGCGAGTTCACCAAGCCGGACGGCACGGTCGTCCACGGCGACATCCCGCGCTTCCTGGCCCACGACCCGACGGCGGGCCAGTTCCAGTCCGGCTTCTTCCCGATCATGATGTTCGCCCTGCCGGCGGCGGCGCTCGCCATCGCGCACGCGGCCAAGCCGCACCGCCGCAAGGAGATCTACGGGCTGATGCTCTCCGTCGGCCTGACCTCGTTCGTCACCGGCGTCACCGAGCCGATCGAGTACTCCTTCGCCTACATCGCCCCCGCCCTGTACGGCGTCCACGCCTTGCTGACAGGGGCCTCGATGGCCGTCACGTGGGGGCTGGGGGTGCACGACGGGTTCAGCTTCTCGGCGGGCCTGATCGACTACGTGATCAACTGGAGCCTGGCGACGAAACCGTGGCTGATCATCATCATCGGGCTCTGCTTCGCGGTGGTGTACTACACGCTCTTCCGGTTCATCATCGTCAAATTCGACCTGAAAACCCCGGGGCGCGAGGACGAGGGCGAGGTGGAGGACGTCACCAAGGCGTAGGCGCCTCCCAGCCCCTCCCGGCCCTGCCCCGACCGCTACCCGGGGCCCCGCCCGAGCAGCCCCCGCAACGCCCCCATAAGGCCCCCGGACCCTTCGATCCGGGGGCTTTCGGCATTTTTCGAATGGGACTTAATGCCCTGGGTGATATTCGACCCACAGATAATTCGGTCACATTCGGGAACGCCCGGATCGTTATTCCCGACGATCCCCCGGGTCCGTACGACCGGACCGCGCAGCCCGACCCCTCCCGCACCCGCCGCCGCTCCCGACCAGGGCTGGGCCGGGCCCCGCCGTCCGACGGGGCCCGGCTCTTTTGTTGCGCAAATAGCCAAAATCGCGGACCCCCAGGATTATCAAGATCGTCGTTCCCCGGCTAGGTTTCGATTTCATAGCGCTTCCCGGGAGGGACGGTTTCCGGGGTTCCACCTCTTCTCCACCCGTGCTACAAAACTGGTCTACACCACGTGTGGTGTAGACCAGTTCGCGGTTCGGCCCCCCTGTGCCCAATCCCCCGACCGACCCGCCATGCCGTTAGGAACCCACCCCCATGAGTCAGTCTGCGCAGGCACCGGCGCCCGCCACGGCTCCGGCTTCGCCAAGCCCGGCCAAGCAGTTCGGACAGAACCTCCTCCAGGGTCTGCAGAAGATCGGCCGCAGCCTCCAGCTGCCGGTCGCCGTCCTCCCGGCCGCCGGCATCCTGCTCCGGCTCGGTCAGGACGACGTGTTCGGCAAGGACGGACTGGGCTGGGGGAAGGTCGCCCAGGTCTTCGCCACCGCCGGTGACGCCGTCTTCGGCAACCTGGCGCTGCTCTTCTGCGTCGGTGTCGCCATCGGTTTCGCCAAGAAGTCGGACGGCTCGACCGCCCTCGCCGCCCTGGTCGGATACCTCGTCTTCCACAAGGTGCTCACCGTCTTCCCGATCGACGGTTCCGTCACCGCCGCCCTGCCCGCAGGCAAGCCGCAGGACCCGGGTGTCTTCGGCGGCATCGTGGTCGGCCTGCTCAGCGCTCTGATCTGGCAGCGGTTCCACCGGACCAAGCTCGTCGACTGGCTCGGCTTCTTCAACGGCCGTCGCCTCGTGCCGATCATCATGGCCTTCGTCGGCACCCTGCTCGGCGTCGTCATGGGCCTCGTCTGGGGCCCGATCGGCACCGGCCTGACCAACGCGAGCGACTGGCTGACCGGCCTCGGCACCGGCGGCGCCGGCATCTACGGCGTGCTGAACCGCGGCCTCATCCCGGTCGGCATGCACCAGTTCCTGAACACCTTCTTCCAGCAGCAGGTCGGCACCTACACCGACGCCTCCGGCCACGTCTGGACCGGCGACATCCCGCGCTTCTTCCACGGTGACCCGACCGCCGGCCAGTTCATGTCGGGCTTCTTCCCGATCATGATGTTCGGCCTCCCGGCCGCAGCCCTCGCGATCGCCCACGCTGCTCGCCCCGAGCGCCGCAAGGCCGTGATGGGCATGATGATCTCCGTCGGCCTGACCAGCTTCGTGACCGGCGTCACCGAGCCGATCGAGTTCTCGTTCATGTTCATCGCGCCGGTCCTCTACCTGATCCACGCGCTGCTCACCGGCATCTCGATGGCCGTCACCTGGGGCCTGGGCGTGCACGACGGCTTCGGCTTCTCGGCGGGTCTGATCGACTACCTGCTCAACTGGAACCTGGCGACCAAGCCCTGGCTGATCATCCCGATCGGTCTGGTCTTCGGTGCGCTGTACTACTTCCTCTTCCGCTTCGCGATCGCGAAGTTCAACCTCAAGACCCCCGGTCGCGAGGACGAATCCGAGATCGAGGACGTCACCAAGGCCTGACGCCTTCCGCCTCCCCGAAGGCCCCGCCCACCGCCGCTCACCCGGCGGCGGGCGGGGCCTTCGGCGTTCCCGGGCCCGGGGCGAAAGCCGGTTGACGAATCCACGGAAGCCCTGGTCAACTGAACGTGTGTACCCCTCGTGCCCGCTGGTGACCCGCAGCCACATCGACTTCGGTCGCGTGTGGTCGGCGGCGTGTCGCGGCTGAGCCGACTCCTTCCCCCGCCGCCGCCCGGCTGAGTCCCGCCCGGCGCCCGGCCGTCCTCCCCGCCCCTCCCGGGGCGTGTCTTCACGCACCCCGCCACGCCCCCGTGCCCGTACGGGAGGGCCGTCGGCGTGCGTCCGCACGAGGAAAGTCAGGCCCAGCATGTCCCGTCCGCTGCACCTCTCCGCCGCCATCGACAGCCCCGGCCGCTTCGACGCCGACCACTACACCCGTCTCGCCCTCCTCGCCGAGCGCTCCGGCCTGGACTTCGTCACCCTCGACGACTCCTTCGCCCCCGAGCCGCAACGCCCCGACGCGCTCGCCACCCTGTCCCGGATCGCCCCGGTGACCAGCAGGGTCGGCCTGGTGCCCACCGTCACCACCACCCACACCGAGCCGTTCCACACCTCGATCTCCGTCAACACCCTGGACTGGGTCAGCGAGGGCCGGGCCGGCTGGCTGGTCGGCGTCTCCACCACCGAGGCCGAGGCCCGGGCCTTCGGCCGCCGCGGCGTCGCCCCCGCCGACGAGCTGTGGGCCGAGGCCGCCGACGCCGCCGAGGTCGCCGCCCGGCTCTGGGACAGCTGGGAGGACGACGCGGAGATCCGCGACGCCGCCACCGGCCGGTTCATCGACCGCGAGAAGCTCCACTACATCGACTTCGAGGGCCCGCGCTTCTCCGTCCGCGGCCCCTCCATCACCCCCCGCCCGCCGCAGGGCCGCCCGGTGGTCGTCGTCCCCGTGGCCGCCGCCGACCTCGCCCCGGACGCCTCCGCCGGGGGCCGCGCCCGGGTGGCCACCGCCATCCGCCACGCGGACGTCGTCCTGCTGGACGCCCCCGACCGGGCCACCCGCCTGACCGCCGCCACCGAGCTGCGGCTGCGCTCCGGCGAGAACCTGCGCATCCTCGCCCGGGTCGGCGCCCCGCTCCCCGACCGCGCCGCCGAGGAGCGGCTGCTCGCCGAACTCACCGCCACCGGCACCGGCGTGGACGGCTTCCACCTCGTGCCCGAACGCCCCGAGCGCGACCTGACGGCCCTCGCCGAGCGCCTCGCCCCCACCCTGCGCGAGGCCGGACTGCTGCGCGCCGAGTACACCGGCCGCACCCTGCGCGACCACCTCGGCCTGCTCCGCCCGGCCGGCCGCTACACCGCTGCCGCCGCCACTACCACTGCCGCCGCCCTGAACACCGCCCCCACCGCCCCCACCGCCCTCGCCGAGGTGACCCGATGACGGACCGTCCGCTCAAGCAGATCCACCTCGCCGCCCACTTCCCCGGCGTCAACAACACCACCGTGTGGAGCGACCCGGCCGCCGGGAGCCACATCGAGTTCGAGTCCTTCCGCCACCTCGCGCAGACCGCCGAACGCGGGAAGTTCGACTTCTTCTTCCTCGCCGAGGGCCTGCGGCTGCGCGAGACCAACGGCCGCATCCACGACCTGGACGTGGTCGGCCGCCCCGAGTCCATCACCGTGCTGAACGCGCTCGCCGCCGTCACCGAGAAGCTCGGCCTGGCCGCCACCGTCAACGCGACCTTCAACGAGCCGTACGAACTCGCCCGCCGCTTCGCCACGTTGGACCACCTCTCCGGCGGGCGCGCGGCCTGGAACGTGGTCACCTCCTCCGACGCCTTCACCGGTGAGAACTTCCGCCGCGGCGGCTACCTCGACCGCGCCGACCGCTACACCAGGGCCGCCGAATTCGTCGAGCTGGCACGGGAGTTCTGGGACGCGGACGAGAACGGCGCCCGCCACAGCGGCCTCCAGTTCGAGGTGGAGGGCAGGCTCTCGCTCCCCCGCCCGCCGCAGGGCCACCCGGTGGTCATCCAGGCCGGGGACTCCGACGAGGGCCGGGAGTTCGCCGCCGCCCACGCCGACGTGATCTTCAGCCGGCACTCCACCCTCGCCGACGGCCAGGCCTTCCACGCGGACGTCAAGCGCCGCCTCGCCGCGTACGGGCGCAAGCCGGACGAGCTGAAGATCCTGCCCGGGGTGACCTTCGTCCTCGCCGACACCGACGCCGACGCCGCCGAACTCGCCGCCGAGATCCGCCGGACCCAGGTCAGCCCGCAGACCGCGATCAACTTCCTGGAGCAGGTCTGGGGCGTGGACCTCAGCGACCACGACCCGGACGGGCCGCTGCCCGCCTTCGACCCCGACCCGACCAGCACGATCATCCAGGGCCGCGTCCGCCACAACGACCCGGTGGCCACCGCCGAACGCTGGCGGGCCGTGGCGGCGGAGAAGAAGCTGACCAGCCGCGAACTCGTCATCGAGCTGAGCGGCCGGCAGTCCTTCATCGGTTCCCCCGCCACCGTCGCCGAGCAGATCAACCACTTCGTGCAGAACGACGCCTCGGACGGGTACATCCTCGTCCCCCACATCACCCCTGGCGGGCTGGACGAGTTCGTCGACCGCGTCGTCCCGCTCCTCCAGGAGCGCGGCGTCTTCCGCACCGAGTACACCGGCTCGACCCTCCGCGACCACCTCGGCCTCCCCGTCCCCGGGCGCCGGTAGCGGCTCCGAGGCGGGAGGCCGAGGCGGTCGGCCCGGCGTCAGCGCACGGCCCGGCGACGCCGGACCAGCGCGAGCACCCCTGCGCCGGTGCCGAGCAGCAGGGCGGCGACGCCCGCGACCGGACGGTCCCAGCCGGTGTCGGCCCCGGTGGCGGCGAGGGTGCCCTCCTTCGCCTCCGCCGGGCGCTCCGAGAACGGGGTCACCCCGCCGTCCGCCGCGGCCACGGGCTTCACGGCCTCGGGCGCGGCGGCGGCGACCGGAGCCGCCGCGGCCGGGGTGACGGCGGCGGCCGGCCGCACGGCCGTCGCGCCGCCGCCCGCCTTCGGCGCGGCCGGGGTGCTCCCCTGCTCCGGCGCGGTGGTCGGCGCCGGAGCCGGAGCCGCGGGGGCGAGGATCTGCACGGACGCGCCGGGCGAGCACAGGGTGGTGCCCCGGAACGGCGTGTCCGGGCCCTCGTTGACGAACACGCAGGGGTTCAGCTGGGTCCTGCCGGGCGGCATGTCCGCGGGGAAGGTCACCCGGACCTGCTTGACGCCGTAACTCCCGGCAGCGGCCGTGGAGTTGCGGCCGTCCATGTAGAAGCCCGCCGGGTCGTCCGGGATGCCGATGGCCGGCGCGACCGGGGCCCAGGCGCCGTCGGCCCCGCGGGCCTCGACCTTGGCGTGGCGGTCGGCGAAGAGCACGTTGCCGAGGTTGGTGTAGGCGGAGGGCGTCGGGTTGCGGAGCTGCACCTCGAACTCGATCGGCGCCCCGCCCGCGACGGCCGTCCCCGGCACCCCGACGACCGAGTTGGAGATCCACCCGACGACGATCGTGCGGGTCTCGGTGAGCGTCACGGCCGGGACGTCCTGCGGGCCCCTGGCCGTGCTGCGGAGGACGATGGTGTGTCCGAGGCCGCCGTTGGTGGCGCCGTCGTGCGGCCGGCCCATCGGGGCGCCGATGCGCAGGCGGACCTCCTTGCCGCCGTGGGGGACGAGGATCGCGCCGGTGACGCCGCTGGTCACGGTCCTGTCCGCCTCGGTGCGGGCGGTCAGCGGCACGCTCTGCCAGGCGCCCCGGTCGTCGAGGTAGTCGAGGCTCAGCGAGTACGGCGGCGTACCGATCTCGCTGTCGATCGAGAGCTCCAGCGTCACGGCGAGGTCCCGGTCCCACCGGTTGCCGACGGTCTCGGTGAACTCGACGGGCCCGCCCGCGCCGCCGATCTCGTTCGGCGCGTGGACGCTCAGGCCGAGCGGCCCGGACTCGGCGGAGGCCGGGGCGGCGCCGAGGACGGCACCGCCGGCGAGCAGGGCGGAGGTGAGCGCGACCGCCGGAACGAGGCGGCGGGAGCGGCGCAGGGCGCGGTTGGTCGTACGCATGGGAATCCCCCCTGGATTCTGCGTCCGGGCAGCACGAAGCAGGCCTGGTCGTCGGGTGTGTTCGTCGGCCGTGCCCGATGGGCCGGCCGGTGCGGCGGTGTGTTCCCGCCTCTCACCCTTCAAGACGTGTGGGGGCCACGGGGGTTGCAGGTGGGTTCCGAAGTTTTTTCGGGAACTCTCGACACCCCGCCCGACCTGGGCGGATGCGGATGCGGATTCAGATCTCGTACACCGCGCCGGGCCTGGCGAGGTCGACCGGTCCGGCGTAGGCGGCCCGGGCGTCGCGGCGGTTGTGCTCGGCGTCCGTCCACGGCGGGATGTGGGTGAGGACGAGCCGGCGGGCCCCGGCGGCGGTGGCGTGCTCGCCGGCCTCGCGGCCGTTGAGGTGGACGGCCCGGTAGGTGTCGCGGCCGTCGATGTAGGCGGCCTCGCAGAGGAACAGGTCGGTGTCGCGGGCGAGTTCGACGAGTTCGGCGCTCTCGCCGGTGTCGCCGGAGTAGACCAGGGAGCGGCCGTCGTGCTCGACGCGGAAGGCGAAGGCGTCGACGGGGTGGTTGACGCGGGCGACCTCGACGCGGAACGGGCCGAGGAGGAAGGCGCCGGGGGTGAGGGTGCGGAACTCGAACACCTCCTTCATCCCCGGGTTCTCCGGCATGTCGTAGGCGCGGGCGAGCCGTTCGGCGGTGCCGGTGGGGCCGTAGACGGGCAGGAGTTCGGGGCAGCCCTCGGCGCGGTAGTTGCGGGCGACCCAGTAGGCGCACAGGTCCACGCAGTGGTCGGCGTGCAGGTGGCTGAGGAGCACGGCGTCGACGTCGTACAGCCCGGTGTACTTCTGCAGCGCGCCGAGGGCGCCGTTGCCGAGGTCGAGGACGATGCGGTAGCCGTCCGCCTCGACGAGGTAGCTGGAACAGGGGGAGTCGGCGGACGGGAAGCTCCCCGAGCACCCCACCACGGTCAGTTTCATCCGAGCCCCTCCGCCCCGACACGTCCTGGCTGCTGCTGGAAAACGGCAGGCCGGGCCGGTTGACCGACCGGTAGCACTGCGTTGGTGTGTCGAGGGTAAGGGCGGTGGGGCACTTTGCCCCCGTCCCCGTGCCGGGCTGTGGCTGGAATCACCAGAAGGGCGGGGACGTGGTGATCAGCGTCGGCGGGGGCGGTTGCGGGCCCAGACGCGGATGGTGTCCGGGTACCAGCGGGGGTGTCCGCTGCCGTCCATGACGTCCGGGTCGGGGAGCAGGCCGTGGCGGCGATAGTTGCGGACGGTCTCGGGCTGGACGTTGATGTGGCGGGCGATCTCGGTGTAGGACCACAGCTCGCTTCTCATGGGCACCTCCGGGGGCGGATCGGGTGTCGTGAGGCAGCCTTTCCGGACGTTCTGTGGTGTTCACGGCAGAACGGGCGCCGTGGCAGATCCGTGACGAACCGGGAGCACCGTACGGACAAATGGCCAACTGTCGCACCCGTCACAGTGGTCCCGGCCGCCGCCGGGCCGGTACGGTTCGCCGAGTGAGCGGCATGAGTGGCATGAGTGGCATTTCGCTGGTCCTGGCGGTGGCGGCCGTGGCCGTGGTCGCGGCCGTCGCGGGGGCGCTGGTGCGCCGCGCCCGTACGGGGGCGCCGCAGGAGCCGGGCCGGACGGCGCAGGCCGGGCCGCGTCCGCAGGAGATCTGGTGGGCGGAGGTGCCGTTCGAGGACGGCCCGGGCGCGAAGGACCGCCCCTGTCTGGTGCTGCGGGTGAACGGCCGTACGGCGACGGTCGCGAAGATCACCAGCAAGCAGCACGCCCGCCCCGGGGTGCTGGCCCTGCCGCCCGGCACGGTGGGCGACCGCCAGGGGCGGGCGAGCTGGCTGGAGACGGACGAGCTGCGCGAGGTGGCCCTGCGCGACTTCCGCCGCCGCGCGGGCACGGTGGACCGGCAGACCTGGGCCCGCGTGGAGCGGGCCCTCAAGAGCTAGGAAGCCCTCTACGCCCAGAGCTGGCCCTGGAGCGCCTCGACGGCCTCCTCGGTGGTCCCGGCGGTGTAGATGCCGGTGGACAGGTACTTCCAGCCGCCGTCGGCGACGACGAAGACGATGTCCGCCCGCTCCCCCGCCGCCGCGGCCTTGCGGCCGACGCCGATCGCGGCGTGCAGGATGGCGCCGGTGGAGACGCCCGCGAAGATGCCCTCCTGCTGGAGGAGTTCGCGGGTGCGGCGCACGGCGTCGGCGGAGCCGACCGAGAAGCGGGTGGTGAGGACCTCGGCGTCGTACAGCTCCGGGACGAAGCCCTCGTCGAGGTTGCGCAGCCCGTAGACCAGGTCGTCGTAGCGCGGCTCGGCGGCGACGATCTTCACGCCGGGGACCTTCTCGCGCAGGAAGCGGCCGACGCCCATGAGGGTGCCGGTGGTGCCGAGGCCGGCGACGAAGTGGGTGACGGTCGGCAGGTCGGCGAGGATCTCGGGGCCGGTGCCGGCGTAGTGGGCGCCCGCGTTGTCGGGGTTGCCGTACTGGTAGAGCATGACCCAGTCGGGGTGCTCGGCGGCGGTCTCCTTGGCGATGCGCACGGCGGTGTTGGAGCCGCCGGCGGCCGGGGAGGAGATGATCTCGGCGCCCCACATGCGCAGGAGTTCGCGCCGCTCCTCGCTGGTGTTCTCGGGCATCACGCAGACCATGCGGTAGCCCTTGAGCTTGGCGGCCATGGCGAGCGAGATGCCGGTGTTGCCGCTCGTGGGCTCCAGGATGGTGCAGCCCGGGGTGAGCCGGCCGTCGGCCTCGGCGCGCTCGATCATGTGCAGCGCGGGGCGGTCCTTGACGGAGCCGGTGGGGTTGCGGTCCTCCAGCTTGGCCCAGAGGTTCACCAGGCCCTCGCCGTTGCCGGGCACGGCGGCGGACAGCCGGGGCAGGCGGACCAGTGGGGTGTTGCCGACGGCTTCGAGCGGACTGTCGTAACGCAAGGGAGGCCTCCGGCCACGGCGATGAGGGTGCGCGAGGACGGCTCCCCCCACCGTCGACCAGCGGGGGGAGCCGGGAGATCAGCTGGCGCCGCCGGCCACGGCGGGCAGGATGGTGACGCTGTCGCCGTCGGCGAGGGCGGTGGAGATGCCCTCCAGGAAGCGCACGTCCTCGTCGTTGAGGTAGACGTTCACGAAGCGGCGCAGCTCGCCGCCCTCGACCAGGCGGGCGGCGATGCCGGGGTGGCGGGCGTCGAGGTCGGTGAAGAGCTCGCCGAGGTTGGTTCCGGTGCCCTCGACGGCCTTGGCGCCGTCGGTGTAGGTGCGGAGGATGGTCGGGATGCGGACCTCGATGGCCATGGGTGCGCTCCTGTGCGAGTCGTGTGGAGTGGGTGGGCCGCAGCGGGCGCGGCGGGGCGGGCGGTCAGCCCGGGGCTCGACGCCGCGGTGGTGGCGGGGCCCGGGTGGGGAGGGCGGCTCTGGGCTATCGGCGCGAGCGCGCGGGCGTGCCGGGACAGATCGCGCCGGCGTGCCGGCACAGGTCGATGTGCAGGCGCGCCACGAGGCGGGTGCCCGGGGCCTGGTTGCTCACATCGACGGAACGCATGGGCTCATCGTATAGATTCCCGGGCCCGCTCCGACATGCCCGTCTCATGGTGCGGATGTTCCCGTTCCCAGGGGTGAGACGACACGGGCCCGCCGACCGCTCGCACGGGGTCGGCGGGCCTCGCCCAGGTGGGTGCTGGTCAGGCCGGGTAGGCCTCGACGACCTGGACGTCTTCCTCTGTGATCTCGCCGTCCACGATGCGGAACGAGCGGAACTGGTACGGGTCCTCCTCGCCGTTGCCCTCGGCGGTGGAGACCAGGACGTAGTGGGCCTGGGGCTCGGAGGCGTAGCTCACGTCGGTGCGCGAGGGGTAGGCCTCGGTGGCGGTGTGCGAGTGGTAGACGATCACGAACTCCTCGTCGCGGTCGTCCATCTCGCGGTGGAGCTTGAACAGGTCGCCCGAGTCGAACTCGTAGAAGGTGGGCGAGCGGGCGGCGTTGAGCATGGGGACGAACCGCTCGGGCCGGTCGCTGCCTTCCGGTCCGGCGACCACGCCGCAGGCTTCGTCCGGGTGGTCGGCGCGGGCGTGGGCCACGATCCGGTCGCGGATCTCTCGGGTGATGGTCAGCATGGGGCCAGGATAGACACGCCCCGGCATCACGCCGCCGGGGCGTCCGCGCTCCGGTCAGCGGGCGTCCGTACCGCCGTCGCGGGCGTGCAGGTGGTCGTGGGCCAGGCCGTGGGCGGCCTGCGGGTTGTGGCGCTTGAGGACCTGGTAGCCGATCACCAGCAGCAGTGCCCAGCAGGGGAAGACGTACAGCGAGATGCGGTTGTCCTTGTCGAGGGCGATGAGCACCACGACCATCGCGAGGAAGGCGAGGGCGGCCCAGCTGGCCCAGGTGCCGCCGGGGGCCTTGAAGGTGGGCGCCGGCAGGTGACCGGCCTTCCACGCCTTCCGGTAGCGGATCTGGGAGATGAGGATCATCGCCCAGGTCCAGATGCCGCAGACGGTGGCGACGGAGGTGATGTACTCGAACGCCCGCTCCGGGACGAGGCGGTTGAGCACCACGCCGGCGCCCATCAGCAGGCAGGAGACGGTGATCGCGAAGGCGGGCGTGCGGCGGGAGTTGAGCCCGGTGAGCCGTGCGGGGGCCTGGCCGCGCAGGGCGAGGTCGCGCAGCATCCGGCCGGTGGAGTACATGCCGGAGTTGCAGGAGGACAGGGCGGCGGTGAGCACCACGAAGTTGATGATCCCGGCCGCCGCGGGGATGCCGATCTTGCCGAAGGCGGCGACGAACGGGCTGACGCCGGGCTGGAACTCGGTCCACGGGACGAGGGCGAGGATGACGGCCAGGGCACCGATGTAGAACAGCGCGATGCGCCAGGGCAGGGTGTTGATGGCGCGCGGGAGGGTCTTCTGCGGGTTCTCGCTCTCCCCCGCGGTGACGCCGACGAGTTCGACGCCGAGGTAGGCGAACATGACGATCTGCAGGGTCATCACGGTGGCGCCGATGCCCTTGGGGAAGAAGCCGCCGTTGGCCCACAGGTGGGTGACCGACGCGGTGTCACCGGCCTTGCTGAACCCGAGGGTCAGGACGCCGATGCCGATGAGGATCATGCCGATGATGGCGGTGACCTTGACCATCGAGAACCAGAACTCGATCTCGCCGAACAGCTTCACGGAGATCAGGTTGGCCGCGTAGAGGATGACCAGGAAGACCAGGGCGCTGAGCCACTGGGGGATGCCGGGGGCCCAGAAGCGGACGTAGACGGCGGCGGCCGTCGTCTCGGCCATGCCGGTGACGACCCAGAACAGCCAGTACGTCCAGCCGGTGACGTAGCCGGCGAAGGGGCCGAGGAACTCGCGGGCGTACTCGGCGAAGCTGCCCGACACGGGCCGGTAGGTGAGCAGTTCGCCCAGGGCGCGCATGATCGCGAAGATCACCACGCCGGCGACGGCGTAGGAGAGGATCAGGCTCGGCCCGGACTTGGAGATCGCGGTGCCGGCGCCGAGGAAGAGGCCGGTGCCGATGGCGCCGCCGATCGCGATCATCTGGATCTGACGGCTGCCCAGCCCCCGCTGGTAGCCCTCCTCGTCCGGTTTGGTGTCGACCACTTGGTCGTACGACTGCTCGGCCATGGGCACCGTCCTGGTGGGTGTCGTGGGGTGGGGAAGTCGTACCACGCAGGGTTCGGATAGCGGTGTTCATCTGAGCGACATTTGAGCATGGACTGGTATGGTTCGCCCGATTTGAACGGATACGCCCCGGTCGATGGTCCAGATACTGGACGAATCGGCCGGGGCGTATCCGGAAACGGGCAGGATCGGTCCGCAGTCGGTTCCCGATCGGTCCGCGATCAGTCCGTGATCGCCTCCAGCAGCGACTCCTGGAGCGCCCCGAACCACAGGTAGGCCACGACCAGCGCCTTGCGGTCGTCGCCGTCCGGCAGGTCGTAGAGGCCCTGCTCGTCCTCCTCGGTGACCTCGAGCCGCGAGCCGAGGACGAGCCGCAGGTCGTTCAGCGCGCCCAGCCAGCGCAGGCACTCGGGGGCGCCGAGCTTCACGAGCCCGCCGTCGCCGAAGCCGTTCAGCGAGTGGACGACGGCGAGCGCGTCCTCGCGCTTGCGGGTGCGCAGGTCGGGCTCGGTGAAGCGGCGGAACTCCCCGGAGGCCTCCCGGCTCTCCGCGTCCTCGGGCTTCGCCGGGTCGCCGTAGGCGTCGGGGAAGAGCCGGGCCACCGCCGGGTCGGCGGGCGCCTCCGTCGGGCCCTCGGCGAACAGGGCGGCCAGCGGGTCGCCCCCGTCCTCGCCACCCGGGCCGGGGCCGATCAGCTCCAGCATCTGCACCTCGAAGGTGCGCAGGATCGCGACCTCCAGCTCGTCCAGCGCGAGCGCGGCGCCGCCGTCTCCGGTGCTCTCGAACAATGCGGCCATCTGTATCGGTCAGCCCGTCCTCGTCGTCGTGGGGTACCCCGGGTGCGGGTGGGGTCAGTCGTGCTGGAGCGTGGCCCAGAGGCCGTAGCCGTGCATCGCCTGCACGTCGCGCTCCATCTCCTCGCGGGTGCCGCTGGAGACGACCGCCCGGCCCTTGGTGTGCACGTCCATCATGAGCGTGCGGGCCTTGTCCTTCGGATAGCCGAAGTAGGCCTGGAAGACGTACTGGACGTAGCTCATCAGGTTGACCGGGTCGTTGTGCACGATGGTCACCCAGGGCGTGTCCGGTTCCACCACCGGTTGTCCTTCGACCTCCGGGCGCTCGATCTCCACGGGCGCGACACTCACCGCCGGGCCTCCTTCTTCGCGCAGCCTCCTGCGCCCTCGTCCATGACCCCTCGTGCCCCATGCTGCCATCCGGGGGACACCCGGGCGATTCCGCCCCGGCGCCCCGCACGAGAAATCGTCACTTTGACGCTAAGTGGTAGTAGCATCATCCTCATGGACGCCACTTCCGTGCGCGCGGCCGGTTCGACCGCGCTCCTCACCGACCGCTACGAGCTCACCATGCTGCAGGCAGCCCTGCGCAGCGGGGCCGCGCACCGCCGATCCGTCTTCGAGGTGTTCACCCGGCGCCTGCCGAGCGGCCGCCGCTACGGCGTGATGGCCGGCACCGGCCGGGTGCTGGACGCCGTCGAGAACTTCCGCTTCGACACCGCCCAGCTGGACTGGCTCGCCTCCCAGGGCGTCGTCGACGAGGACACCCTCTCCTTCCTCGCCGGCTACCGCTTCCGCGGCGACATCCAGGGCTACCCCGAGGGCGAGGTGTACTTCCCCGGCTCGCCGCTGCTCACCGTCGAGGGCAGCTTCGCCGAGGCGGTGATCCTGGAGACCGTCATCCTGTCGATCCTCAACTTCGACTCGGCGATCGCCGCGGCCGCCTCCCGGATGACCTCCGCGGCCGGGGGCCGTCCGGTCATCGAGATGGGCGCCCGCCGGGCCCACGAGCAGGCCGCCGTCGCCGCCGCCCGCGCCGCGTACGTGGCCGGGTTCGCCGCCACCTCGGACCTCGCGGCCGGCTTCGCCCACGGCATCCCGACCACCGGGACGGCCGCGCACGCCTTCACCCTGGTGCACGACACCGAGCGGGACGCCTTCCGGGCGCAGATCGCCTCGATGGGCCGGGGCACCACCCTGCTCGTCGACACCTTCGACCTGCGCGAGGCCGTCACCACGGCCGTCGAGGTGGCCGGGCCCGAGCTGGGCGCCGTGCGCATCGACTCCGGCGACCTCACCCTGCTCGCCCACCGCGTCCGCCGGCAGCTGGACGAGCTCGGCGCCTCCAGGACCCGGATCATCGTCACCTCGGACCTCGACGAGTACGCCATCGCCGCCCTGGCCGCCGCCCCCGTGGACGGCTACGGCGTCGGCACCAGCCTCGTCACCGGCAGCGGGCACCCGACCTGCGCGATGGTCTACAAGCTCGTCGCCCGCGAGGAGCGCCCCGGCGGGCCGCTGATCCCCGTCGCCAAGCGCGCGGCCGGCGGCAAGACCAGCGTCGGCGGCCGCAAGTGGGCTGCCCGCCGGCCCGACGCCGACGGCGTGGCCGAGGCCGAGGTCGTCGGCACCGGGCCGGTGCCGGCCGGGCTGGAGGCGCACCTGGTCCAGGTGCCGCTGGTGAAGGCCGGTGAGACGGTCGGGCGCGAACCGCTGACCGCCGCCCGGGAGCGCCACGTGCGCGCCCGCGCCGCCCTGCCCCTGTCGGCCACCCAGCTCTCCAAGGGCGAGGCCGTCATCCCCACCGAGCTGCTCGTCTGACGGCGGCTCGGGCGCGTCCCGCGGAGGCGGCGGGCACAGGCCTTCCGCCTCCGCGCGCCACTCCCTAGAGTCAGCCGTAGAGTTCCCCTGCTCCCCCGGGGCTCCCGGGGCCAGCACCCCCGAGCCCCCCGAGCGCCCGCGGCCCCCGCGGGCGCGACCACCGGGGCACACCGCCCCTGCCTTCCGAATCCGAGGACGCGAACCATGCACCGGGCACTGATCGTCGTCGACGTGCAGAACGACTTCTGCGAGGGCGGCAGCCTGGCCGTCGCAGGCGGCGCCGAGGTGGCCGCCGCCATCACCGACCTCATCGCCGAGTCCTCCCCCGGCTACCAGCACATCCTCGCCACCCGCGACCACCACCTCGACCCGGGCGACCACTTCTCCGCCGAGCCCGACTTCGTCCGCAGCTGGCCGCCGCACTGCGTGGCCGGCACGGAGGGCGTGGGCTTCCACCCCAACTTCGCGCCCGCGGTGATCTCCGGCGCGGTGGAGGCGGTGTTCGACAAGGGCGCGTACTCGGCCGCGTACAGCGGGTTCGAGGGGCTGGACGAGAACAGCCGCGGCCCGGTGGAGTGGCTGCGCGAGCGGCAGGTCGACGAGATCGACGTGGTCGGCATCGCCACCGACCACTGTGTGCGCGCCACCGCGCTGGACGCCGCCCGGGCGGGGTTCCGCACCCGGGT
Organism: Kitasatospora sp. NPDC101183; assembly: GCF_044767945.1. Classification (NCBI taxonomy): domain Bacteria; kingdom Bacillati; phylum Actinomycetota; class Actinomycetes; order Kitasatosporales; family Streptomycetaceae; genus Kitasatospora; species Kitasatospora sp. NPDC101183. The sequence continues at coordinate 166,213 of NZ_JBIWOW010000012.1, forward strand.
GCTGCTCGACCTCACCGCCGGGGTGTCGGCGCAGACCACGGCCGAGGCGCTGGAGGAACTGCGGGAGGCGGGCGTCGAGTTGGTCGGCAACCCGGTTGTCCGCTAGACCGTCAGCAGTTCCACCACGTCCGTCCCGCCCGCGCGGTGGGCCTCGCACAGCTCCGCACGGACGGCCTCCGGATCGGCGGCGAACCGGGCGCCGGAGACGTACACCACGCGGATGCCCAGGTACTCCATCCGGTGTTGGCCGCCGCGCACCCAGGCGGCCTCGCCCTCGCTGACGCAGCGCAGGTCGGCGTCCACCTCGACGACGACGCCGCGCCGGGGCCAGTAGAGGTCCGGGACGGCGATGTACGTGCCGCCGCGCATCCGCAGCTCGGGGGCCTCCAGCGGGACGGGCAGCCGCCATTCCTCGGCCAGGCGGCGGAGCTCACCGCGCACGAAGTCCCTTTCGGCGGCGAGGAGTTCGTCGAGGGCGGCGCGGATCCGGGGTTCGGCCGTCAGGCCGCACTCGGCCAGCTCGGCGACCAACTCCCGTACCGTGCAGCCCCCTTCGGCCCGGGCGACGGCCTCGCGCAGCACCTCGCGCACCGGGGCGCCCTCGCCGGTCGGCTCCGCCGTCCACTCCAGCAGCGCGTCGGCGACGGCGCGGGCCACCGGGGCGCAGGCCAGTCCGTGCACCGAGCGGGCCTCCAACTCCCTCTCCGTGCGCCGGATCCGGACCTCACCGACGTCCTTGAGGCGGCGCTGCCGGGGCACCAGGACATCCACCCCGGTCACCGCCGGGAGCCGGGGGACGGCGGCGAAGCCGTACAGTGCCAGCGCGGCCGTGCCGGTGATCACCGCGCCCGCACGGCGGCCCTCCTCCCGGCCGTTCTGCGCCGCGTACAGCAGCGCGGCCCACATCCGCTGCTCCGGGGTCGGCCCGCCGGACTGCAGCAGGTAGACCCTCGGCAGCAGCCGCTGCCAGGGGCCGCCCCGGCGGCAGTGCTCGGTGACGACCCGGGCCGGCACGCCCCGGGCGCGCAGCTGGCTCGCGGTGACGACGTTCTGCTGACGCTTCGCCAACTCCTCCAGGGACGGCGGCGGCGAAGGAATCCGGTAGCTCATGCCGACACCATCCCCAACCGCCCGGGCCCGCGACCGGTCACCTGACGCACTGTTACTCAACCGTCGCGAAACCGGGATCAGCCTGCACTAAAGTCCTCATACCCTCACTCATTCGGAGGATTTGTCGTTCATAAGGTTGTCGGATCTGATCGAAAGTGATCACCCACCTGGCGATCTGACCCAGCGTGACCAAGGGCATACGGCGAGGGACTCCCCAGGCGTCAATCCCGCCCCGAAGATTGCCTAGGCTTACGTCATGTCACGTGACGAGACCGCCGGCCTCCGCGCGGCCCAGCTCCGCCTCGGCCGCCTGCCCGGATACGTCCGCCGCCCGGACCCGGCCCGCCGCAGCGGGGAGAAGGGCCATACGTACAAGAAGGGCTGGGAGGTCCGCTTCACCGCCCGCAGCGAAGCGGAGATAGCGGAGATCCGCGACCTCGTGGTCGCCGCCGGGTTCGCGCCGGCCAGACCCTTCTTCAAGGGCCACCAACTCATCCAACCGGTGTACGGCATGGCGGCCGTTCAGGCGTACCTGGCGGCTAGACAGATGGCCGAGGAACACGCCGCCCGGGCCGCGCTCGGACGCGGACGACGGGCACCGGGGGCGCGCGCGGGCAGCGCGCACGCCGGAGGAGCTACGCACCAGCCGGGCGCATCGCATCAGGGCGGCGGCGCGGGGCACCGGTGCGACCGGGAGGAGGCGACCGTGCCCGACCGCACCGCCTCGGTGGCGGCCGAACTGGCCCGGCAGCGGGCCGTGGAGGCGTTCCCCTCGCAGGTCGAGCGGAGCACCGCGGCCGACGACCGGGCCGTGCCGCTCGCCCAGCCGCAGGCGGCCCCCGGGGAGGCGCGAACGTCCCACTGACCGTCAGATCCCGTACCACGCCCTGCGTCAGGCGCCGTGCGCCGCCGGGGCGTGGTCGATGTGGACCGTGGCGGCCAGCAGGCGCGGGACGATCCTGATCAACGCCTGTTCAGCCGCCTCGGCGACCCGGTGCGCCGCCACCACGGTGAGCGCACCGTCCACCACCACGTCCGCCTCGGCGCGCAGCGAGTGCCCGATCCAGCGCATCCGCAGCGCGCCCACCCCGCGCACGCCCTCCACCTCGCGCAGCGCACCCTCGGCGGCGTCCACCAGCGCCGGGTCCACCCCGTCCATCAGCCGGCGGCCCACCTCGCGCACCGAGCCGCGCAGCACCAGCGTGATCGCCGCCACCGCCGCCAGGTGGTCCACCGGGCGGGGGTGCAGCAGCCGGTCCACGGCCGCCGGCCCGGTGAACACCGCCGAGGCGGCGACGGCGAGCACGGTGAACGAGGTCCAGAGCGTGCGCAGCCCCTCGGCGGAGGCCTCCGGGGCGGCGCCGACCCGGTCGGCGGCGTCGTGGGAGTGGGGGGCGCAGAGCGTGGCCGAGGCGGTGGCGCAGGGCGGCGGCGCGGGAACGGGCGCGGCCGTTCGCGTGATCATGGCCGTGGTCGTGGGTGTGGTCGTTGCTGTGATCGTGGGCGTGATCGTGGGTGTGCGGACCGTCGCCCCCACGGGTGCGGGCGCGGTTGTGCGGGTGGTTGTGCGGGCGCGGGTTCGCGCCGTGGGCGTGGACGTCAGCCTCCACAGGGCCTACGGTGGCACATCAACTGCTCTGCAGCCATTGCCGTCCTACACCCTCTGACCAGCTGCGACGTGCTCGCAACAACTCCGCCGGCGCCCCTGCGCGACGCTCTCCGCCCACCCCTTGGACCACAGCCCTCCCCCGTTCCCCACCGCACCCGCCGCGCCACGGCGCCGGCCCCCGCCGGAACCGGACGAGGTGGCGACGGGTTCCGGGCATTCCATCGGATTGGTCACCCAGTGCACCGAGGGCCTACCGTAGAGTGAGCACAGATGATCGACCGTCAGATACCCATCTCCCTTGCCGAGAAGACGAGATGACCAACCGTCACATGGGTTCCACCGGACCGGCCGAGGAGGCCGGACCGGGCGAACCGGAGGACGTACCACCGGGCCCGCCGCCGTCAGCACTCCCGAACGCCACACCGGACGTACCGCCGGACGTCCCGCTGGAGTTCGCCGCCTTCTGCGAACTCCACCGTCCGCGGTACCTCAGCTACGCCCGCGTATGGCTCACCGAGCACACGGCCGCGGCGGCCGCCGTACAGCAGGCGTTCGCCGAAATCGCCGTCCAGTGGCGGGAGTTGCTCGGCAGCTCCAACCCGACCGCGCGGGCCTGGCAGATCCTGCGCGGCACCGTCGCCGAGCACAGCGCCCTGCGCTCCTCCGCCGACCCGGGCGATCCCGGCGATCCCGGAAGCCCCGCCGACCCCGTCGTCCTGCGCCGGGTCGACCCGGTCGAGCACGACCGCCGGCCGGCCGACGACGACCTGGCGATCCTGCACTACGTGGTCGGGCTGGCCGCCCCCGAGATCGCCGACGTCATCGGCACCGACACCGCCAGCGTGGCCGGGCGCCTGCGGCGCACCATGCTGCGCGAGGCCACCGGCTGGTGACAGCCAACCCGCCGGTCCCTCAGGCCCCTCAGACCCGCTCGCCCGTCACGTCGACGAGGTGGTGCACCGGGTCGTGGATCAGGTAGCGGGAGAAGGACTCCACCGTGAAACGGGCCCCGTCGCTACGGTTGCCGGTGCGCCGCCACCGCTCCCCCGCCACGGCCTCGAAGGCCGCGGCCAGCGCCTGCGCGGCCTCCGCCAACTCCCCGGCCACCACCCGGGGATCCTGCTCGCCGTAGCGCTCGGCCACGGCCGTCTCGTCCTGGTCCCAGTTGGGGAACAGCGGGTCGTCCTCGTCGAGCATCAGGTTCAGCCGCACCAGGAACAGCCGGTAGACGTCCCGGACGTGGCAGGCGTACTCCAGCGGCGACCAGACCGACGGCTGCGGGCGCCGGCGCAGCCCCTCCTCCTCGCCGCCCAGGACGGCCAGCCAGCCCTCGGCGTTCGCCCGGATCATCCCGGCGACGTCCTCGCGCACCACCGCCGGGGTGTTCAACCCGCAGTCGGGGCACGGGCGTTCCAGCACCCACGTCCAGTCCTTGGTGTCGGGGGCGATCTGCTCGGCGCCGTCGAGGGTGTCGGGGGTGTGCTCTTCGGTGGTCATGGGCCCAGCATCGCCGCCCCGCCGCCCCGCCCACCAGCGGCAGGACCGCCAGCCGTCGCCGAAATGCCGCCACGGCCCCCGGCTGCCCCGGCTACCGCCCGTGCTCCCGTTCGTACTCCTCCCGGGCCGCGAGCAGGCCGCCCAGGTGCTCCCGGCTCCAGGCGCACACCGCGTCCATCGGCCCGAGCAGCGAACGGCCCAGCGGCGTCAGCGCGTACTCGACCCGGGGCGGGTTCTCGGCGAACTCCGTCCGCAGCACCGCGCCGTCCTGCTCCATCGACCGCAGCGACTCCGCCAGCACCTTGGCGGTGATCCCCGCCAGCGGCACCCGCAGCTCCGAGAAGCGGCGCGGGCCGGCCTCCAGGCAGCGGATGATCTTCCACGTCCACTTCCTGCTCCCCAGCACCGGCACGGACTGCACGGGGCAGTCGGCGGGGAAGAAGTCCGCCGGCAGCGGCTCCAGCACGGTCTGCGTCATACCCCCGACCGTACCCCCGGCCCGCCCACGACCGCGCCGGTACCGTTGAAGTAACCGGCACCCCCTGGCCTACCGTCCCGTCAGCGGCGGGCGACAGCGTCCGCCCACGAGCGGAACGGACACCACCATGGGCAGCACCGAACCCACCACCGAACCCACCACCGACGTCATCGTCTACGGCGCGGGCGGCCAGATCGGCCGGGCCGTCGTCGCCGAGGCCACCCGGCGCGGCCTCACCGTCACCGCCGCCGTCCGCGACCCCGCCCGGCACTCCGAACTCGCCGGGCCGGGCGTCCGGTTGGTCGCCTGCGACGTCACCGACCCGGCGGCCGTCGCCGCCACGGCCGCCGGTCACACCGCCGCCGTCAGCTCCGTCTACACCCCGGACACGCCGTCCACCGAGTTCTACGGCGCCGCCACCACCGCCCTCGTCACCGGCCTCGGCCGGGCCGGCGTCCAGCGGCTCGTCAGCGTCGGCGTCGCCACCACCCTGGAGACCGCGCCCGGCGTCGCCGTCCACGACGACCCCGCGTTCCCCGCCGAGTACCGCGCCTTCTCCCTCGGCCACGCCACCGCCCTCGACCTGCTCCGCGACTCCCCCGCCGACCTCGACTGGGTCGTCGTCACCCCGCCCATGGAACTCGACCGCACCGCCCCCGGCACCGGCCACTACCGCAGCGGCGGCCCCCAGGTCCTCGGCCCGCGCATCGCCCAGGCCGACCTGGCCGTGGCCGTCATCGACGAACTCGCCGCGCCCGCGCACCACCGGGAGCAGATCGCCGTCGCGGAATGAGCCGCTGAACGACGTGGACGAACAGATCCCCGTCGGTGGATCCTTCCGCCATGACCACCGACCTGACCGACCTGGCCGCCCTCGCGGTGAAGCCGACCCTCCACGGGCCGACCGTCCGCCTCGTCCCCCTCGCCGCCCGCCACACCGACCCGATGTGGGACCTGTGCGCCGACGGGACCACCAACCGGCTCACCGGCACCCGGACCGCCTTCACCCGCGACCGGATCGAACGGTGGTGCACCACCCGCGCCGACCAGCCCGACCGCCTCGACCTCGCCGTCGAGGACCCGGCCACCGGCCGCTTCCTCGGCGAGACCGCCCTCAACGACCTCGACCCCGACAACTCCTCCGCGAGCTTCCGCATCGCCCTCACCCCCGACAGCACCGGCCGCGGCCTCGGCACCGAAACCGCCCACCTGGTCCTGCGGCACGCCTTCGAGACCATCCGCCTCCACCGCGTGCACCTGGAGGTCTACGAGTACAACGAACGCGCCGTCCGCGCCTACGAGAAGGCCGGCTTCCACCACGAAGGCCGCGCCCGCGAATCCCACCACTGGGACGGCCGCTACTGGGACACCCTGCACATGGCGGCCCTACGGGAGGAATGGCTCGCCACTCACCGAGGCGGCGGCGGCCCGTACGGGTACGCCGCGGCGTAGGCGGCCCGGGCGGCGGCTGCGGCCGCCTCCGCCGCCGCCTGCCGCCTGCGGCGGCGCGCGCGGAGGAGGAGCAGGACGACGAGCACGGGCACGGCGAGGACGAGGAGAACGCCGGCGGCGACGATCACGACGGCGAGGACGTCGTCGGCGTTCCGGTCGGGCGACGCCCGGTCCGGCACCGCCGTCGGGTAGTCGTCCGGCGACCCCTGCGACTCGGGCCGACCCACCAGGGGGTTGTCCCTGGTCCCGTTGTCGACCGCCGGATTCGCCTCCAGCGCCTTCGCCGGTGACACGAGCCCGTACCCGTACCGGTCGCTCGGCACCTTCGATCCGTCCGCCGGCTTGGAAGCCGTCGTGATCATCCGATTGATCACCTGACCTGCCGACAGGTTCGGGTACTTCGAGCGAATCAGCGCGGCCGTCGCGGAGACGTAGGCGGTGGAATCAGAGGTACCGTCGCCGATCGCATAGCCCGTCGTGGACTTGGCGGAGGCGTGGTAGATCTCCACCCCGGGCGCAACGAGCGTCGTCTCCGGGCCTGTGTTGGACCGCTCCCACACGGCACCTGTTGAACCTACAGCTCCGACCGCGACCACTCCGGGAAAAGCGGCAGGGTACGCGACGCGCGGCTCGGTTTCATTGCCGGTACTCGCGACCACGACCACGTCCTTGGAACCCGCGTAGGCGACAGCTCGGCGAATCTCCTTGTCGTACTGGTACGGCCCGCCCAAGGACAAATTGATGACCTTCGCACTGTGATCCGTAGCGAAGCGGATCGCATCGGCCACATCGTGCAGGTCCGGATCAGGGTTCTCCCCCGTACCTCTCACCTTCACCGGGAGAATCTTCGACTTGGGGGCCAGCCCAATGATTCCGACCTGTGAGCCATGACCATGTCCCGCAATCAGGCTGGCCATCGCCGTGCCGTGGCCGTCTCGGTCCACCCTTCCATCCGTTCCCGCACCGGAGAAGTCTGCTCCGGGAAGCACCTGCCCGGTCAGATCCTGGTGATCTTGACTCACCCCGCTGTCGATGACGGCCACGACGATGCCCTCGCCTTGGCTGACCGGCCAGACCTTCGTTTCCGCCTCGAAGGACTTCAAGGCCCACTGCTGATCACGAATCTCATCGGCTGACGCGGCCGGCGCCGCCAGGCTCCAGATCAGCGTCCCGACGGCAAGAGCCGCTGCGCCTCGCGTCAACCAACGGTGCGTCAAACCTTGTCCACCCCACTCACCAAGGCATCCCGCAGATCATCGAACCGACCTGCGGAATGCGATCAGATCAGCCGCCCATCAACGGACGGCTCATTTCACCACGGTCGGATTGGTCGGCTGGTCCGACGCCCAGGTCTCTTCGTCCTCGACGAGGTAGTCCGGCCGTTTGCCGTCCTTCCCCATGTCCTTCCTTCGAGCACGCCCTTCACCCATCGGAACCCCGTGAGGCACAGCCCCGGCCGTACCGACACCGGCATCGCCCCGCAGCCGGCCTCGGACCCCCAGGCCAGAACCGCCCTCGGTGAAGGCCTGCTTGGCGCCAGGCCGCGTCACCTGCCAGATCGGGCCGTTCACAGGCCTGGCTGCAACGCCACGCCCCGCACCCCCGGCGCCCGCTTGGACGGCGCGGCCCTCGCGCGGACCGACACCCTCCACCGGCAGGCCACCGGGGCCGACCGGCGCAACGACGGTCGGACTCGTGGGACGAACCTCCGGCCCGCTACCACCGGCAGGGCCGCTAGTTGGTGTGACCACCTGCGTGGCATTCAGGGTCGAGGTCTGAGCCCCCGCGGTGGCGGGGCTGGGAACGCTCGTGCTCGGCAACGCAACCGGAGTGCCTGAGATCCCCGCTGACGGCCCCTTGACGCTTGCGCTTGCGGACTTTGGAGGCTCCTGTGCCATTCCGCCCTTGATTCCCGAATCAGCCGGAACGAAGACGGATTTCGATGCCCCAGTTGCTGCTTTCTGAGACACAACGGCTCTCGACCGTTGCCCATCCGGAGCACCGGCTGCCCGTGCGGGCACTCCTGCCGAGGCTCCCGAGACCACAGCGGCGGCTGCCGCTGCGGCTCCCGGGTCTGTCTGCGGCCCCACATCCCGGGAGTCCTCCCTCCAAGTCGACAGTGGCGGCGGTGTCTTCAACGACGGCGTCACGATCCGGTAGTGCATCGCGAGCGTCTGCATGACCTGCGCCGCCTCGGCCTTCCGTCGGGCCGTGATGCCGATGTGCTCGTCGTCGTCGCCCGAGACGAAGTTGGCGAAGTCGCCCGCCGTGTCCTTCGCCTTGTCCCAGAGCCCCGGCTCCTCCGGCATGTCGCGCTTGGCCTTCGCCATCGCCTCCGACATGTTGTACAGCGCGTTGCCGGCGTCCTGGGCGTACGCAGCAGCCAGGTTGATGCTGTTCGACAGGTCCAGCATCCGCTTGTGGAACGCGTCGCTCGTCGGCCCCTCCCAGGTGTCGACGGCCTCGGTGCTGACCTTCGCGAGCCGCCTTCGGATGTCCTTGAGCGCGTCGGCCGCCTTGTGCCACGGGTCGCCGGCCGCCATGACCGCGCCGGGGTTGAGGGCCTTGGCCATCTTGCGCAGGTCGGCGTGGCTGAAGTCGTGGAAGTTGGTGTAGGCCATTCCTTCGCCTCCGGGTCCGGGTCAGGCGCGGGTGGTGTTGCCGCGTTCGGGCAGGTGGAGGTTCTTCTGGTACGCGGCCTCGCCGGTGTCGGAGGGTGTCGCGGGGGACCAGCCGTCGCCGCCGAGTTTGAGCTTCAGCTTCTTCGCGGTGCGCTGTTCGTGTTCCTCGTAGCCGCTGGCGGTGAGTTCCGCCTTGTGCTGGGCCTCGTCGACGGCTTTCTGGAGCTGGTCGAGGATGTCGCGCAGCGCGTTGCGCATGGATTCGTAGCGGCCGTGGACTTCGGTGGCCTCCGCGAAGGTGCCGAAGACGTCCTTGCCGAGGCCGGTGCGCCCGTGGGTGGTCCTGCCGTTCGCATCGGTCTCGAAGGTCCGAAGCATGACGCGCACGTGGCTGGCGAACATCCGGAGCTGTTCGACCTCGACGCGGTACCCCTGGCCGGTCCCACCGGTCGAGCCGGTTCCCGATGACACTGCGGCACTCCCCCGTTCGTCCCGTGGCCGAGGCTGTGGCCGGGGCCCGGCCCCGGGGTGTCATGTCTAACACACCGGGGCCGAATTCGGCCTGGGACATGGTCAGTTCGGGGGCGTCCGGGCGTGCAGGGCGTCGGCGAGGGCGCGGCGGCAGAGGGAGTCGGCGCGCCGGGTGGTCTCGGGGAGGCGGTAGCGGGCGGCAAGGTCGAGGGTGGTGCGGACGGCGGTGTCGAGGCCGATGCGGTGGCCGACGGAGACGTACACGGGTTTGACGCCGGGTCGGGTGCGGACGGCGCGGCCGACCTCCTCCCCGGTGGCGGGGTCGGTGAGGGGGCTCGACGCGCCGCGTTCGGGGCCGGGGTCGCCGTGGTCGAAGGTGAACGGGGTCTTGGCGACGCCGAGGGTGCGCAGCCCGGTGAGGACGCCGAGGTGGCTGGCGAGGCCGAGGCGGCGGGGGTGGGCGAGGCCGTAGCCGTCGCAGACGACGGTGTCGGGGGTGTGCCCCAGGGCGGCGAGGGCGGCCAACGCGTCTAGGACGGCGGGGAGTTCGCGGAAGGCGAGGAGCCCGGGGACGTACGGGAAGGCGATCCGCCCGACGGCGGTGGCCTCTTCGACGACGTCGAGGGTGTCCCGGTCGAGGAGGACGGCCGCGGCGGCGACGAGGTCGTGCTCGTCGTCGTAGGCGACGTCCACTCCGGCGATCAGCCGCCCGGGCGGGTCCCCGTCGTCGAGGGCGCGGACGAGGGGCCGCAGCCGTTCCTGTTCGGCGAGCGCCTGGGCCTCGGTGGCGGGCCAGTCGGCGGGGATGGGCACGGGACGGTTCCCCCTTCGGTCACAACGGACGGACACGGTCCCACACCGTACCCAGCCGCGACGACGGCCCCGGACGGCCCCGGACGGCCCCGGACGACCCCGCGGTGAGCCCGTGCGCCCCCCGTGCCCCCGGCCCCGGAGCCTTAGCCTGGACCGACCGAAGACGCACCCCCGCCCGTTCCCCCCGACGTGCGAAGGACCCCCGCCATGCCGCGTCCGTCCGCTGCCCGGTTCTGCCTCGGCTCGTTCACCGTCGTCGCCGCCACGGTGGCGCTGCTGGCCGTCTCGGGCGCCTCCGGCGTCCTGGAGGTCGCGGTGCTGGTGGCGTTCGCACTGGCCCTCGGCACCCTGGTGACGGTGCTGTCGATGCGCACCGCCGCCGGCCGCTCCCGCTCGGCGGCGGCCTCCGGTCGCGGCGGCGCGCACGAGTACGCCCGGCAGCGCTGAGCACCGCCGGGCGTCGTCAGGGGACGGGCCGTCAGACCTCGGTGGTGACCACCACGGTCTTGGCGGCCTTGTCGTGGATGCACTGCCGGTAGGGCTTGTCGAAGACGCCCCAGAGGCCGTCGATGAGCCACCACAGGGCGGCGCAGCAGAGCACGGCGGGCAGGATGAAGACGGCCGCGCGGGTCCAGGCGGCGGACTGGGTGGGCTTGTTGCCGTCGATGAGCATGGCGACCCGGATCTTCATCGCCTTCTTGCCGAGGGTCTGCCCGTCCCGGCTGAGCATCAGGGCCTCGTACAGGAGGTAGATGATGGCGCCGACCCAGAAGGCGCTGGCGGAGCCGGTGCGATCGCTGAGGTCGGAGAAGGGCGCGACGATGATCGCGCCGACGGCCTGCATCAGCAGGTAGTCGATGAGGCGGGCGAGGATGCGCCGGGGCCAGCTGCCGATGGGCGGCATCCCGGGGACGGGGGCGGTGCCGGGCATCCCGTAGCCGGAGGGGCCGTAGCCGGGCGGCGGCTGGTCGTACGGGTTCTGGCCGTAGGGGTTCTGACCGTACGGGGGCTGGCCGCCCTGGCCGTACTGGCCCTGACCGTACGGGTCGCCGCCGTAGCTGCCGCCGTACGCGCCGGGGCTGCCGGGGCCACCCGGGCCGCCGGGAGGGGTGGGGGTGGTCGGGCCCTGCGGCGCGCCTTCCGGCGTGCCGCCACCCGGCTGCGGGGGCTGCTTGTCGAAGGAGGGCTTGCCGCCCCCCTCCGGCTCGGGGCCTGAGGGGTCGTGGGTGCTCATCCCACGAGTAGAACATCACATATTCATGCTCTTTAGGACATTCTGTCCGTTTTGCCGTTCGACGCGGAAATCAGCGCCTGCCCAGACGCCGCCTCAGGCGCGCACCACCCTGGTCCGGGCCGCGCGGTCCTGCCAGCCCCGTCGGGCCGGGCGGTCGAACAGCGGCCAGACCAGCCCGAGCAGCAGCAGGAGGCCCAACTGCCGGACGACCCACCGCAGCAGCGAGCGCCCGAAGCCCAGCCGCGAGCGCCCGCCCGACGCGGCGGCGTCCACCACCCGCACCCGGGCCAGCCGCTTGCCGAAGGTCTGCCCGGTGCGGGCGGTCGGCAGGACCTCGTAGAGCAGGCCGACGAAGAGCAGGATGCCGATCAGCACGCCGATCTTGCCGAGCACCACGCCGTCCACCAGCCAGACCTGGACCTGGCGGTGGGTCAGCACGCTGGCCATCTTCGCCTGGTCGAACTTCTCCTGGAGGTGGTCGGAGACCGAGCGGCCCAGCGGCACTCCGGCGGCGGCCGCGACGGCCAGCATCACCAGGGTGTCCACCACCCGCGCGGCCAGCCGCCGCCCGAGCCCGGCCGGCACCGCGGCGGCGGGCCGACGGCGCGCGGCGGGCCTGCGCGCCGGGGCGGCCGCCTCCTTCGGCGCCCGCCGCACCACGGGGGCGGGGACGGGCACCACGACCGGCACCTCGACGGGTGCCTCACCCGACACCTCACCCGGCGCCACGACCGGCACCACGACGGGCACCTCAACAGGCGCCTCGCCGACAACCGCCGGCAACCCCGCAGGCTCCCGCACCACCACGGCCACGGCCGGAGCAGCAACCGGGGCGACACCCGCGGCCACCTCCACGGCAACGGGAGCGTGCGCCTCCTCCGCACGCCCCTCCCCCTCCTCGGACGCCCCCGAAAGCACCCCCCAGGAGACCCAGCGCGGCGCACCACCCGTCTCCAGGAGCCCGTGCTGGGCCCGCGGATCGGCCTGCCACCCCGAACCGTCCACCCCGGCCCCGACCGATGCGGCCCCAAGAGACGCAGCCCCGACGGCCGCCGCCCCCACCTCCCGGAACACCGGCCCGCCCGCCACCTCCACGGCGGCCTCCACCGGCTCCCCCGCCCCCGGCCCGAGCACGAAGGACGCCCCGCCCGTCGTCTGGTCCAGGTAGACCGGCCCGGTGTCCCCCGCCCGCCCGGGGCCCACCACGGGCGGCGGCACCACCCGCCCACCGGCGGCCAACCCGCCGGGAGCGGGCCGCCGCGTGGCGAAGCGGGGCGGTTCCAGCACCTCGCCCTCCACGGGCGCGAGGCGGCTGGTGCCGGGCACCCAGGCCGAGCCGCCCCAGTACCGGACGAAGCCGGGGATGGACGGGTCCGGGTAGTACCCCGGCTCGGGTGCGACGGCCGGGTCGCCGGCGTCGGCGATGGGGCGGTCCGTCATGGGGGTCTTCTCTCCTGGGGCCTGGAACGGGGGAAACCTGGGGCCGGAGCCGCGCGCCCGGCGCACGCCGTCGGCGCACGCGTGGGGGCACCACCGATGGGCGGACAGTCGCCGGGCAGTCACAAAGGGTAGTGCCTCGCCGGAGCGGCGACGGAGAATCGGCGAATCCCCGGACAACCGGGACCCACCCGGGGTATGGGCGGCCGGGTCACGCCCCGGCGCGCGACGCCCACCCGAGCGCCCCGGCCCCTGCCGTTCACCACCCCGCGCAGAACTTCCCGAAGAAATTCGGGAAACGCGTGTAAGAGCCGGCGCGCACGGCCCTCTCACAGGTCAAAGGCAGCGCAGCAGCAGAGAGGAAGACGGTCATGGAGCGTCCCGTCAGCGTCGTCGAGCACGAGCTGGAGCTGAACCTCGTGCTCTCCCCGGAGCACAGCGTCCCCGTCCCGGCCCGGCTGTCGTACGGCAGCCACGACCCGTACGCGGTCTACATCACCTTCCACCTGGACACCGGCAACCCGGTGACCTGGGTGTTCGCCCGCGAGCTGCTGGTCGAGGGCACCTTCCGCCCCTGCGGCCAGGGCGACGTACGGATCTGGCCGACCCGCTCGGGCCGGCGCAGCGTGCTCTGCCTGGCGCTGAGCTCCCCGGCGGGGGACGCGCTGCTGGAGGCCCCGCTGCCGGCCGTCGCGGCCTGGCTGGAGAAGGCGCACCGGCTCGTCCCGCCGGGCAGCGAGATGGCGACCCTCGACATGGACGGCTCGCTCGCCGAGCTGCTCGCCTAGGCCGTGCGCCGCAGCGTGCACTGGCACGTGCTCACGTACCGGGCGCCGACCGACACCACGAGGAACCAGGACGAGAACAAGAACAAGAACGGGAACGAGAACGGGCGCGGCGAAGCCCCCGCCGGAACCTCAGCGGGCCGCGGGGGCCTGCTGACGACCGCGGGCGGCGTCCGGGCCGCCTCCGTCACGCCGCTGTCCGGGCAGCCGGACGAGCGGAGCCCCGGCGGAGCGGCGCCGGGCCCTTATCCGGACGGCGGCGGCGAGCAGGAAGCAGAGCCCGACCCACGGATACACCGAGGTCGGCAGCTGGCGCAGCGCTGACATGTGGAGGACCGCCGGGCCGAGCGGCTTCGCCAGCCACATCGCGAAGGACAGGAAGGCCAGCAGCGTGGCCCAGAACACGGCCCGCCAGCGCACCCGGCGCACGCCGTCGGGGCGGGCCCGCTCGACGGAGGCCTCGGAGGCGAGCAGGACGAGCACCGGCACGCACCAGATCCAGTGGTGCGTCCAGCTGATCGGCGAGATCAGCACGGCGGTGACGGCCGCGCAGCACACGCCCCAGGCCTCGGAGCGCGGCAGCCAGCGGCCGCTGCGGTAGGCCCAGGCGGCGACGGCGAGCCCCGCCAGCGCGACGAGCGCGGCGCCGAGGGTGGCGGCCGTGCCGGGCTCGGTGGTGTGCAGCAGGCGGGCGAAGGCGCCGCGCAGCGACTGGTTGTCGACGATCTCGGTCTTGCCGACCCGCGAGGAGTCGTACAGGTACTTGGTCCAGAAGCCCCAGGTGGCGTCCGGCAGGAACAGCGCGCCGATGAGGAAGGTGCCGAGGAAGGTCAGTCCGGCGGTGAAGGCGGCCCGGACGCGGCCGGTGACCAGCAGGTAGACGGCGAACAGCCCGGGGGTGAGCTTGATGCCGGCGGCGATGCCGATCGCCACGCCCTTGCTGCGGTGCCCGTCGGCGCGGGTGAGGTCCCAGAGGATCAGGCAGGCGAGGGCGAGGTTGATCTGGCCGTAGCGGAGCGTGGTGAAGACGGGTTCGAGCCAGACGCCGAAGCCCGTGACCAGGACCACGCCGATCGCCCGCAGTTCCCGGCGCGGCCAGCCGACGAGCTTGAAGGACAGGTGGGCGAGCACGGCGAGCAGCGCGACGTTGCCCAGGGTGATCGCCACCCGCAGGACGGGCACCGGGAACCAGGTGGTGGGGACGAACAGCATGGCCGCGAACGGGGGGTAGGTCGCGGGCAGGTTCCACTCGGTGACGCGCAGCGCGTACAGGTCGGTGCCGTTGGCGACGGCGGCGCCCTCGGCGCGGTAGACGATCATGTCGACCATCGAGGTGTGCACGAAGTGGCGCACCACGGCGTACGCGACGAGGGAGAGCAGGGCCAGGACCGAGGCGACCGCCAGCGGGCGGCGCGGGGCCTCCCGCAGCGCGCGCACCGGGGCGCCGAGCGCGAACCGGATCCGGTCGGACAGGGGGGCGGGCGAGGGTTCGGGGGTGGTCCGCACCGGTCTGCGCTCGTCTTGCACCGCTGTCACTGCTCACTCCGTCCACCGCTCGGCCAACCAGCGACGATACCGGATGCCGCCGAACCGGGCCCTGGATCGATCGGCTACGCACAGTGACGAATGGGCCCCGGTCGCCCGTGCTCGGCTGCGGACTGAGCACGGACGGCCGGAGCCGCACCGGGGATCGGACGGGCTCCGCCCGCGTGGGGCGCGGGGAGCGAACCGACCGACGCCACCGACGCTAGCCAGAGCCGGGCGGCAGCGGCACCCGGCTCAGCCAGGGGTAGAACTCCCTTAGGCCGCCCTTAAGGAACCCCCGGCAGAACCCCCTCCGAACCCCCCTCCGAAGCTCCGACGAGGCCCCGACGAAGCACCGACGAAGCACCGACGAGGCCCTTGCCGGAGCCCCGAACGAGACGGTCCTCACCGCTGGAACAGCGCCCCCCGGCTCCGCCGCCGCCCCGCCCGTACGTCCTCCTCCGCCGGCCCGGTCCGCATCCGCAGCCGGATCTCGGCGCCGCCGAGCACCGCCGAGCGCCCGAGCGCGAGGTCCCCGCCCGTGGACTCGGCGAGCTTGCGGACGATGTCCAGGCCCAGCCCGGTGGAGCCCTCGCCCCCGTCGCCCTCGCCGCGCTTGAGGGCGGCGGCCGGGTCGGAGAAGCCCGGTCCGGCGTCGCCGACCAGGACGACCACCGAGCCGCCGGTGGCCAGGACGTCCACCGAGAAGGCGGTGCCGACGGCGGTGTGCCGGAAGACGTTGCCGAGCAGCGCGTCCACCACGGCCGCGAGGTCGGCCCGCTGGACGGGGACGGGCGCCGGGCACTCGGCGCCGGCCAGCTGCCAGTGCCGCCCCTCGTCCTCGGCGAGGGCGGACCAGAAGCCCACCCGCTCGCGGATCACCTCCCCGGCGTCGCAGCCGACGGCGACGGCGGGCTGGGCGTCCTCCGGGTCGCGCCGGGCGGAGCGGATGATCTGGTCGACCTCCCGCTCCAGTTGGGCGACGGCGTGCCGGGTGGCGTCGGCCGCGTCCCCGTCGCCGAGCGAGGCGGCGTTGAGCCGCAGCACGGTCAGCGGGGTGCGCAGCCGGTGCGACAGGTCGGCGGCCAACTCCCGCTCGGCGGCGAGGAGTTGGACGACCCGGTCGGCCATGGCGTTGAACGCGTGGGCGGCCTCGCGCAGTTCCTCCGGGCTGTCGGCGGCCTGCTTGCCCTCCAGCGGCACCCGTACGGTGAGGTTGCCGGTGCCCAACGACCGTGCGGCGGTGGCGAGTCGGCGGGCCGAGGCGACGATCCGGGCGCCCATCCGGTCCGCGACCAGCACCGAGATGGCGACGAGCCCGAGCGCGACGCCGGAGAGCACCAGCCAGGCGGTGACCACGCCCCGGGTGAGGTCGCCCTCGGCGACGAAGACCTCGACCACGGCGGTGCGGCCGGTGTCGACGGCGACGGGCTGGAGCAGCACGTAGCCGCCGGGCACGGCGACGGTGAAGGCCCGGCCCTGCAGCCCGGCGGTGGAGACGTCCTCGGCGGCCGCGCGCACCACCCCGATCGTCGGCCCGTCCGGCCCCCCGCCGACGGCGGACCCGGCGCCGGAGCCGCCCCCCGCGGGCGTCCCCGGCAGCACCGCCGCGCCCGCCGGCACCGGCAGGTGGACGGCCATCCGCCGCTGCCCGCCCGCGTCCGTGCTGGCCAGCGCCCGGTTGATGGCGTCCTGGTCCGTGGTGATGGCCAGGGCCGGCCCGAGCGCGGCGGCCTGCCGCTCGGCGGCGGTGAAGGCCCGGTCCCGCGCGGTCTGCTGGACCATCAGGCCGAGCGGGATCAGGAAGGCCAGCGCGACCATGGTCGTCCCGGCGACGGCGGCCTTGACGAAGGCCCAGCGCAGCGAGCGCCCGAACCTCCTCATGCCCGGTGCTCCGCGAGCCCTCCGGCGACCTCCAGCCGGACCCCGACGCCCCGGACGGTGTGCAGGTAGCGGGGGCTGGAGGCGGTCTCGCCGAGCTTGCGGCGCAGCCAGGACAGGTGGACGTCGATGGTCTGGTCGCCACCGTAGGTCTGCTGCCACACCTCGGCGAGGATCTCCTTGCGCGGCACGACCACCCCGGGCCGGCGCGCGAGGAAGGCGAGCAGGTCGAACTCACGGCGGGTCAGGTCCAGTGCCCTGCCGTCCAGGGCGGCCTCGCGGCGCTGGAGGTCGATGGCCAGCCCGCCCACCCGCAGCACCTGGGTGGCGGGGGCCGCGCCGCCGCCGAGCCGACGCAGCACGGCAGTCATCCGGGCGCTCAGGTGCTCCCCGGAGAAAGGTTTCACCAGGTAGTCGTCGGCGCCGTCGTTGAGCAGCCGGACGATCTCGGCCTCGTCGTCGCGCGCGGTACAGATGATCACCGGCACGTTGGTCAGCCCCCGGATCATCTTCAGCGCCTCGCTGCCGTCGAGATCCGGCAGGCCCAGGTCGAGGATCACCAGGTCG
Source organism: Kitasatospora sp. NPDC101183 (assembly GCF_044767945.1). NCBI lineage: Bacteria > Bacillati > Actinomycetota > Actinomycetes > Kitasatosporales > Streptomycetaceae > Kitasatospora > Kitasatospora sp. NPDC101183. Next base: position 183,692 of record NZ_JBIWOW010000012.1, read on the forward strand.
CAGCCGACCTGGGCCACCTCGCGCAGCGCCTCCAGAGCGGTGCCCACGCTGCGGACGGCGTGGCCGGTGTCGGTGAGGTGCCGGATGAGGGCGGAGCGTACGAAGGGGTCGTCCTCGACCACGAGCACTGTTGCCATGGCCCTGCACGGTACGCCATCGGCGCTCAGTGGTCTGTACCTCGGGTGGTACCACGTGCTCGGACCTGCCAAGGTTCAACTCCCATGGGTCACAACAGGACTGCGTCACTTCGGGGGTGCGGGTCCGCCCCGGCCCCCCGATGGGGCAGGATGTCCGCACGATGCGCAACGGACTGGTACAACTCGGCGCCTGGGTGGCGGCCACCGGAGCTGCGGTGCTGCTGTCCTGGCTGGGGGTGCACGCGGTGATGAGCGGCGCCGCGTTCGAGCGGCCCACCGCCCTGCCGCTGCCCTCCCCGAAGCTCGCCGGCGCCCCCCAGCCGGCCACCACCGCCCCCACGCCCGACCAGGCGCGCACCACCACCCAGACCGCCTCCCCCGCCCCGGCCACCACCGCGGCCCACGCCCCGGCCCCGGCCACCCCGACGCCCGTCCGCCGACCGACGCCGACCCCCACCCCGACGTCCACCGTGCAGAGCTACCCGATCCCCGGCGGCCGCGTCGCGCTGGACCTGCGCCCGGACAAGGCCACGCTGGTCTCCGCCGTCCCGGACCCGGGCTGGCAGATGAAGGTGTGGAACGGCGACATGTGGATGCGGGTCGACTTCATCAGGGACACCGAGGCCAACTCGGTGTTCGTCGCCTGGAACGGCCACCCCCCGATCGTGGAGACCGCCGTCCGCTGAGCGGCCTCACCACCGCCTCACCACCCGCCTCATCACGGCCCCACCACCGCCTCACCACCCCGAGAACGGCACGTACCCCGGCAGGTACGGCCCGGCGTACCCGCTCCGGTCCACCAGCGTGTGCCGCGTCCCCCCGGGCACCCCGATGGCGGCCAGCACCACCGCCCCGTAGGAGTCCCGCACCTCGTACGGCTCGGCGAGCGACAGCGCGCCCCGGTCCACCGCGTAGTCGTAGGCGTACGGGACGTCCGCCACCCCCACCGCGAGGTCCAGCACCCCGTCCCCGTGCCGGGCCAGGTGCGCCGCCAGCTCCCGCCCGCGCGGCCCGATGACCTGCACCAGCGAGGTGAGCACGATCCGGGTCCCCGGCGCGGCCAACACGTAGGAGACGGTCTCCGGCTCGCCGGTCTCGGGCCCGGCGTACGCGACGCAGCGCAGCCCGAGCGCGGCCCGGTAGCGGCGGGCGGCCCGCTCGGCGTCGCCGACCACGAACACCACCGCGTCGGCGCGGCCCGCCCGCAGCACCCCGGGATCCCCCGGGGCGTCCGGGACCCCGGGGGCCAGGAACCCCGCGGCGATGTCGGCGATGTCGGTCATGGCGGCCTCCCGGTCGGCGTACCTCCCGAGCGGCCGGAGCAGGGGCTGCACGGGGTCGTGGCTGGAGGGTGGCGCCGGGTCGACCACCGCGCAACTGTTCCGTTTCATCCTGGTCAAGCTGCGCGCCCGGGCGGGAGAATCGGCGGCGCAGCTGTACACAATGCCCACCCCAGGACGGAGCGACGATGTCCGCCACCCACCCCCCGAGCCCACCCGGCCCGGCCAACTCCCCTGCCCCGCAGGTGTCTTCGCCCGCTCCCGGCGGCAGCATCAACGACGCGATCGACGCCCTGGACGGCCGGCTGATCCGGCTGCTGGCGGAGGAGCCCCGGATCGGCGTGCTGGAGTGCTCCAGACGCCTCCAGGTCGCCCGGGGCACCGTGCAGGCCCGGCTGGACCGCCTCCAGGCCAAGGGCGTCATCGGCGGCTTCGGCCCCGAGGTCGACCCGGCCGCCCTCGGCTACCCGGTGACGGCCTTCGCCACGCTGGAGATCTCCCAGGGCCAGGGCGCGGACGTCCGGGCGCACCTGGCGAGCGTGCCGGAGGTGCTGGAGCTGCACACCATCACCGGCGCCGGGGACATGATGGTGCGGATCGTGGCCCGCTCCAACGCCGACCTCCAGCGGGTGATCGACCGGGTGGTCGGCTTCGACGGGATCGTCCGCTCCTCCACCGCGATCGCCCTGGAGAACCCGGTGCCGTACCGCATCCTGCCGCTCGTGGACCAGGCGGCCGCCGAGTAGGACGGTCCCTCGGGCGGTATGCGCCGATTCGGCAGAGGCACCGCCCCCCGACTCCCGCAAGATCAACGTATGAACGTTCTACTATTCGTCATGTCGTCACGCCACCGGCTCAAACCCGTGCCCCCCGCGTCCGGTCACCCCGTGCCCCCCACCGTGACCCACGCATGAGCAGCACCGTCGCGGCCTCAGCCGCCCCCACCCTCATCGCCTCCGCCCAGCGCGCCCTGCGCCTGCTGGAGGCCGCCGCCCGCTACCCCAAGGGCGCCACCGCCAAGCAGCTCGCCCGCGACACCGACCTCGCCCTGGGCACCGCGTACCACCTGCTGCGCACCCTGGTCCACGACCGCTACCTGGAGCGCTTCTCCGGCCACTACCGGACGGGCCCCGCCGTCGCCGGGCTGGTCCGCGAGGAGTGCCCGGCCACCGGGCGGGCCCGGCTGCGCACCCTGCTCACCACGCTGGCGGACGAGTTGTCCGCCGCCGTCTACTTCACCTGGTACCGCGACGGCGAGGTCGAACTGGTCGACGCGGTCGAGGCCCCCGGCGCCCCCATGGTCGACCCCCGCCGCTACCGGGCCGGCGCACACGCCCACTCGGCCGGCAAGACCCTGCTCGCCCTGATGTCCGCGGACGAGCGCCGCGACCACCTGGCCCGCCACCCGATGATCCCCTTCACCCGGCACACCCTGCGCGACCCGGCGGACCTCCCGCTGCTGCCGCGCCAGGGCACCCGCCGCGGGACGCCGATCACCCAGTTCCAGGAGTACTCGCTGGGCACGGCCGGCGCGGCGGTGCCGATCGTCGCGGGCAACGGCATCGGAGCCGTCTCGGTCTCGCTGCCGATGGCCCAGGCGCACCGCCTGGCCGGGATCGCCTCCCAGCTGTGCGACCGCCTCGGCGACGACTTCACCTCGGCCGCCTTCGGGTTCTGACCGCCCCGCTCCCCCGGCAGGGCAGGCCGGGAGAGCGGGGGCGGACGTGCCTCAGCAGCTCGGGACGCTGCCGCCGCTCTTGAGCGCCTCCAGCGCCGAGACCGCCTCGGCGAGCGTGCCCACCGGCACCAGCCGCAGCGTCCCGGGCGTGTTCACCTTGGCGTCCGCGCACTCGTCCTTGGGCAGCAGGAACACCGTGGCCCCGTCCCGGGCCGCGGCCTGCGTCTTGAGCGGGACGCCGCCCACCGCGCCGACGGTGCCGTCCTTGTCGATCGTGCCGGTGCCCGCGATCTTCGCCCCGCCCGTGAGGTCACCGCCCTTGCCGTCGCCGGCGAGCTTGTCGACGATCCCCAGCGCCAGCATCTGGCCGGCGCTCGGCCCGCCGACGTCCCCGAGGTCGACCTTGACCTTCACCTGGGCCGGCGACAGCTTCAGGTAGCCGAGCGCGGCCGCGGTGGCGCTGTCCTGGGAGTCGGCCATCTGCTGGGCCGTCACCTCCTCGGCCTTGGCCGGGTCGCCCTGCGGGTACACCGTCTCGGTCGGGCGCACGGCCTCGTGCGGGTCGAACCAGGCCTGGAGCGCCCGCCAGAGCTTCGTCCGCTCCCCCGGGTTGGTGGCCGAGATGGTGACCATCCGCAGCTCGCCCTCGGTGGTGCGCAGCGGCGCCCCGGTGACGGTGAGCACCGGCCGGTCCTGGTAGCTGCCCAGGGTGTCCGCGGTCAGCCCCGGCCAGGTGAGGGTGTACGGGAGCGGGACGAACGCGGCGACGCCGAACAGCGCGGTCACCAGCGCCCCGCACACCGCCAGGGTGCGGGTGCGCGGGGAGGTCAGGGCCTTGGGTGGCTTGGTCTCGGACACAAGGGGAATCCAAACACACCCGACGGGGTGGGCGGGCGCTACCGCAGGGCGTCGGCGACCTCGGTGGCCGCCTCCACCACCCGGGGGCCGACCCGCTCGGGCACCATCCCGTTGAGCATCACCACGCCGACGCTGCCCTCGATGCCGCTGAGCCCGATCAGCGCGGCGGCCGCGCCGCTGGCCCCGGACTGCTCCTCCGCGCGGGTGATGACGAAGCCCTGCTCGGGCCGCCGCTGGCTGGGGAAGCCCCGGGCCTCCAGGATCGCCCGGCCGGCGGCGCTCTCGGTGAGCGGGTGGCGCAGCCCGGTGCGGTAGGCGACGTGGAAGTCCGTCCAGCTCGGCTCGACCACGGCGACGGCCAGCGCCTCGTTGCCGTCCACCAGGGTGAGGTGGGCGGTGGCGCCGAGGTCCTCGGCGAGGCTGCGCAGCGCGGGCAGCGCGGCCTCGCGCAGCAGCGGGTGCACCCGGTGGGCGAGCCGCAGCACGCCGAGGCCGACCCTGGCCCGACCGCCGATGTCCCGGCGGACGAGGCCGTGCTGTTCGAGGGTGGCGAGCAGCCGGTAGACGACGGTGCGGTTGACGGCCAGCCGGGCGGCGAGCTCGGTGACGGTCAGTCCGCGTTCGGAGTCGGCGAGGAGCTTGAGGACCCTGACGCCACGGTCCAGGGTCTGGGAGGTCTCGGCAGTCACGACGGGCAATCCTTTCCGCGGCGCTCGCGGGGCGGGCGGCTCCGGTCCAGAGGTCGGTGTCGCGCGCAGGCGGGGTGGCCGCGCTCGGACCGTACGGATGTCGTCCTTGACGCCCGTGCGGCCCTGCGGAGCCCGTCCCGCGGGGGTCGCCCGGCGGAAGAGCGTGGGGGAAAGGTAGTGAAGGAAATGTCGGGACGGAAGTGGTTGTCCAAAATTCGGGCGTGATCAGCGCCAACGCCTCGGCAAAACCGGGACGAACCGGGGCGGATCACCCTGCCGGTCCGGCCGCGCGTTCGGACCCGATCCGAAAACCGGACACATCGGGCAGGGCGAGCCGGAGGTCACCGGAGGTTGCGCGCGACCGTCCAGAGCAGGGCCGTGCCGAGCACCGCCGCCGTGCCGCGCCGGCCGAGCGGCGGGCTCCAGCTGCGCCCGGCCAGCCCCTCGCGCAGCCAGGTCAGGTACATCAGCGCGACGAGCGGCAGCGAGAGCAGCAGCAGCGCGTTGTCGTGGAAGGCCGCCGCGAGGTCGCCGTGCAGGAGGTCGTACGCCATCCGGGTGCCGCCGCAGCCGGGGCACTGCAGGCCGGTGACGCGCCGGAAGGGGCAGAACGGCAGGGCCTGCCCGGGCAGGTGGGGGTTGCGCGACCAGAGGTACGCCGACCCGGCCACGCCGCCGAGCAGGGCCGCCAGCGGCAGGCCCGCGGTGCGCAGGCGGGCGGGCACGGCGAGGCCGCCCCGGCCGGAGCCGGGGCGGCCTGCGTCGTTCGGGGTGCGCACGGTCAGCCGCGCAGCAGACGACCCTGGGCGTCCGTGCGGTCGTTGCTGACCAGGAACATGATGCCGTCGATCAGGGCCCAGATGCCGAAGCCGCCGCAGGTCAGGAGCTGGGCGATGCCCATGCCGATGTGACCGGTGTAGAAGCGGCCGATGCCGAACCCGCCGAGGAACAGCTGCAGGATGCCCGCAACGATCTTCGACTTGTCCGAGTAGCCCGGGTGACCCGGGTACTCCTGGCCCGGGTACGGCTGGCCGGGCTGAGGGGGGTACGTCACGTTCGCTGCGCTCCTTGAATGACATGTCCGGCGTGGCGCGGGACCGCTGCCGGGTGGCGTGATAGGCGGAACACTAGCCGAGCGAACTGACGTGCGGCCTTCATCAATCCCGCACATATATCAAAATGTCATGTCACGTTTCGGCATACCGAATTGCCCCCACCGCCCCGCGGGCCCGGCCATGACCGTCCGCCGGGGAATTCTGACGGACCGTTACTTCGCCGCCCACTCCCGGATGCGGACGATCCGCGCCTTGAGCTGGTTGGCGGTGGCCTGCGCGGTGAGCGGCCCCCCGCACTCGCGGCGCAGCTCGTTGTGGATGGTGCCGTGCGGCTGGCTGGTGCGGTGGTGCCAGGCGGCCACCAGCGCGTTCAACTCCTTGCGCAGCTCCCGCATTTCCTGGTGGGTGACGACCGGCCGCTGCTCGGCGGGCATCTCCAGCAGGTCCGCCTCCTCGGCGGGCTTGGTCTTGCTGCGCTGGATCTGCCGGTGCTGACGCTTCTGCAGCAGCATCTGCACCTGGTCGGGTTCCAGCAGGCCCGGGATGCCGAGGTAGTCCTCCTCCTCCTCGCTCCCCGGGTGGGCCTGCATGCCGAACTCCATCGCGTTGTACAGCACGCGGTCGAAGACGGCGTCGGAGCCCAGCGCCTCGTACGAGAACTCCTCGCCCCCGGCGCCGTCCGGCCCGTCGTTGGCCCTCTCGGCCTCGGCGAGCAGCCGGTCCTCCTCGTCGAAGAGGCCGTCGCCCTCCTTCTTGGGCCGGTCCAGCACGTGGTCGCGCTGGACCTCCATCTCGTTGGCGAAGCCGAGCAGCATCGGGATGGTCGGCAGGAACACCGAGGCGGTCTCGCCGCGCTTGCGGGCGCGCACGAAGCGGCCCACGGCCTGGGCGAAGAACAGCGGGGTGGAGATCGAGGTGGCGTAGACGCCGACGGCCAGCCGGGGCACGTCGACGCCCTCGGACACCATGCGGACGGCGACCATCCAGCGCGAGGTGCCCTCCGAGAAGTCGGAGATCCGCTTCGAGGCCTCGGCCTCGTCGGAGAGGACGATGGCGACCTTCTCGCCGCTGATCTCGCGCAGCATCTTGGCGTAGGCGCGGGCCACGTTCTGGTCGGTGGCGATGACCAGGCCGCCCGCGTCCGGGATGGCCTTGCGGACCTCGCTCAGGCGCCGGTCGGCGGCCTGGAGCACGGCGGGGATCCACTCGCCCTGCGGGGAGAGCGCGGTGCGCCAGGCCTGGGCGATGAGGTCCTTGGTCATCGGCTCGCCGAGCCGGGCCTCCAGCTCGTCGCCGGACTTGGTGCGCCAGCGCATGTTGCCGCTGTAGCTGAGGAAGATCACCGGGCGGACGACGTGGTCGGCGAGCGCGTGCCCGTAGCCGTAGGTGTAGTCGGCGACGGACTTGCGGATGCCGTCGCTGCCCGCGTCGTACGCGACGAACGGGATCGGGTTGGTGTCCGAGCGGAACGGCGTCCCGGTCAGCGCCAGCCGCCGGGTGGCCGGCTCGAAGGCCTCGAAGCAGGCCTCGCCCCAGGACTTGGAGTCGCCCGCGTGGTGGATCTCGTCCATGATCACGAGGGTCTTGCGGGCCTCGGTCCGGTTGCGGTGCAGCATCGGGTTCACGCCGACGCCCGCGTAGGTGACCACGATGCCGTGGTACTCGCGGGACAGCGGCCCCGAGGAGTACGCCGGGTCGAGCTTGATCCCTATCCGGGCGGCGGCCTCGGCCCACTGCTTCTTGAGGTGCTCGGTCGGGGCGACGACGGTGATCTGCTGCACGAGGTGGTTGTGCAGCAGGTACGAGGCCAGGGTGAGCGCGAAGGTGGTCTTGCCCGCGCCCGGGGTGGCGACCGCGAGGAAGTCGCGCGGCTGGGTCTCGATGTACTTGTCCAGCGCGCCCTGCTGCCAGGCCCGCAGCTTGCCGGCGGTGCCCCAGGGGGCGCGGCCGGGGAAGGCGGGCGACAGGTGGTGCGAAGCGGCGGGGGCGGCATGGCCCACCGACCTGACGGGCGCCTGCGAGTCAGGCGCGTCGGAGAACAGCGGCATCGAGGAGGCGGCGGCGGTACTCACGGGCTCCGAGGGGGATCATCGCAGGTCAGAGGCGTTTTCGAGGCCCCGCCCCGCGGTCGGTCGGCGGTCGGACAACCCGCCCAGCCTACCGGCCCGGCGCCGTACGGGCCTCCAGGCGGCCTCCCGCGCCGGGCCCGGGCGGCCGGAAATCGGTGTGACCCGGATCACAGGGAATCACTCGCCGAACCGGGTAATCACATCCGCTCCCACCGCTCTCACCAGTGCGAGGCCGCCCCACCCCACCCTGCCCTCCCGGCCGCGCAGCAACGAAGGGACCCACCCGTGCACCACTCCGTCGAATCCGTCGAAGAGACCGTCCAGGCCCGCCTGATCCTCTCCGCGCAGCGCTCGGCCCGGCTCCGGGTCCTCCTGTCCTACCTCCCCGAGGACCCCCTCGCCGTCCACATGGCCTTCCCCGCCGAGTTCTCCCTCGACGGGGACGCCACCGACGGCCCCGACGCCGCCGACATCGTCTGGGTCTTCGCCCGCCAGCTCCTCGCGGCCGGGCTGGAGCTGCCCTCCGGCGCCGGCGACGTCCACGTCCGGCCCGCGGTCGGCCGCCGCACCCTGGTCGAGCTGCGCGCCCCGGAGGGCACCGCGCTCATCCAGTTCGACTCCACCGACCTGCGGCGCTTCCTGTGGCGCAGCCGCCTCGCCGTCCCCGAGGGCGAGGAGCACCTGCACCTGGACGCCGACCGCGCACTGGCCGAGCTGCTCGGCTGACGGCGGTACGGCGTCCGGGAGCGCCCCGCGCTTCCGGCCGTCCCACCGCCACCGCCCACCCGGGTCCGGGGCCCGGGAGGATGGAGCGGGGCGGGACGGCCGTCAGCCCGACAGCCGGCGCATCAGCCGCACGCCCTGCGCGGGCGTCAGGTGCGGCAGGTACGCCTTGCCGATCGCCCTGGTGATCGCGGGCAGCGCCGCCGGGTCCGAGTAGCACATGTACATCGGCCGGTACTCCGGCTGGAACTTCGCCTTGAACGCCAGCAGCGAGCGGAAGCCGTACACCGGCTCCAGCACCCTGCCCATCCAGTCCAGCATCCGCTGCAGCCCGGTGGGCTCCTCCTGCCCGGTGCGGGCCAGCGGCGCGCCGGAGAGGGACAGGAAGCGGGCGCCCTCCTCCTTGAAGCCGAGCGCGGCCGAGGCGATCAGGAACTCGCTGACCCCGCGGAAGCCCTCCGAGCGCCGGCGCATGAAGTCCAGCGTCCAGCCGACGGCCACGCCGTCCTCGTAGACCGGCATCCAGCTGGTCAGCCCGTGCACCGTCCGCTGCCCGTCCACCGCGACCAGCACCCGCACGTCCGGGTCGTCCAGCTCCTCCAGCCCGCCGAGGGTGAAGCCCATCTCGGGCAGCCCCTTCTCGGAGACCCACTCCTCGGAGATCGCGCGGATCTGGTCCTTCAGGGCCAGCGGCGCCTCGTGGTACGACCACCACTCGGCGGTGATGCCCTGCTTGCCCGCCTTGTTGAGCGCGGTGCGGATGTCCTGCCACTTCTTGCCGGTGAAGGCCAGTTCGGGCAGCGGGACGACGGTGTCCTCGGCGACCTGCACCGAGCGCCAGCCGAGCAGCCCGGCGGCCGACCTGGTCTGTGGGGAGACGCTGTAGAAGCAGGGCGTCCAGCCGCGCGCGTCGCAGTACCGGGCGAAGCCCACCACCGCCTCGGCGCGGGCCTGCGGGGCGCCGAACGGGTCCCCGGTGGTCAGCGCGACCGTGCCGAGCAGCCGGTAGGCGACGGCCGCCCGGCCCGACTCGTCGAACCAGTAGTGGTTGCCGTCCCAGGTGGTGATGAAGGAGAGCGTGCCGCCGCCGTGCTCGGTGAGCAGCGCCCTCGCGCGGGCCGCCGCGTCCGCGTCGGTGTGCGGCACCGGGCGCCGGAACGAGGTCAGCAGCGCGCCCAGGGCGACGACCCAGAACGCCAGCCCGCAGTACGTCTCCAGGAACAGCGCCACCGGGCCGACGGCGATCGGGTAGTCCGGCAGCAGGTCGTTGTACGCGGGCGGCAGGAACTGCGCGGGCAGCCCGTTGACCAGGCTCCGCACCCCCGCCCCCGGCTCGAACTGGCCGGCGGCCAGCCGCCCGACGCCCACGTACGCGGCGGCGGTGACCAGCGCGGCGCCGCCGACGAGCAGGCCGATCCGGCGCACCGCCCCTCCGGGCAGCCGCAGCCGGAAGCGCTGGCGGGTGGCCAGCAGCAGCGCGGTGGTCAGCAGCGGCAGCAGCATCGCCTCGACGAAGTACTGCACCAGGTCCCGGTCCACCGGCCCGGCGTCCAGGTACAGCCAGCCCAGCAGCGCCACCCAGAGCAGCTCGGTGGCCACGGTGATCCGCCAGGCGAACCGCAGCCCCCGGCGCAGCCCCTCGGCGAGGACCAGCAGCAGCGCCGGGAACAGCGCGGCCATCAGCCGGCCCGGGGTGTCGAAGATCCGCTCGACGGCGTGCGCGCGGGCGCAGTCGTGCGCCGAGACCGCGCAGAAGTCGGCGACCTCCTCCGGACTGAGCCGGTGCGAGAAGTACAGCTCGGAGAAGGTGTTGAACGGCCCGCTGGCGTTGTCGTACAGCGAGGCGATCAACGGCCCGAACGCGGCCGCCACCAGGCACAGCGCCACCAGCACGCGCGTCTCGGCGTGCGAGGACCGGTGGCTGCGCAGGTACGGGCGGCCTCGCCCGATCAGCGCGCCCGCGCCCAGCCCGGCGAGCGCGGCGGCGCACCGCTGGACGCTCTGCAGGTGGCCCACGTACAGCGTCATGACCAGCGGGACGAGCAGCACCAGCAGGTGCAGCCGGCGCCGCCACAGCACGGTGAGCCGGTAGCCGAGCACCCCGGCCAGGGCGAACAGGCCGACGCCCGGCCCGATCGAGGTCTGGTCGGCGACGGAGACGGTCCACTGCTCCCCGGCGAGGGAGCCGGCCTTGACCAGCCCCGTCCCGGCCAGGGTCCCGGCCACCTGCCCGCCGACCAGCACCGCCAGGGTGCCGGCCCGCCCGAGCCGCTGCTCGGCGGCCGGGCCGACCAGGAGCAGCAGCAGGCTGGTGAACACGTACGAGCCGAGGCCGGAGCACCACAGCAGCGAGGACAGCGGCGTCCACCAGCGCCCCTCGGCGAGGGTGGGCAGGCCGACGCCCGCGTGGTCGAGCAGCCGCTCGGACGGGCCGTGGGCGAGGCTGCCGGTGGCGGCGCCGATCGTCCAGAGCCCGAGCAGCAGCGTCATGGTCAGCGGCGCGGCCCGCAGCCGGGCGCCGAGGGCCCGGGCGGCGCGGCGCAGCCGCTGCCCGCGCGAGCCGGGCTCGCCGGTGACGGGCGCCCGGTCGGGCTCCCGCTCGGTGCGCGGAGTGCGCTGCTCGACGACGAGCGCGGTGGCGGCCCCGTTCACCGGATCAGCCCGGTCTGCCGGCCCAGCCAGGGCAGCTGCCCGGTGACGGCGGTGCGGAACACGCTCCACGCGTGACCGCCGTTCTGCACCAGCACGAACGTGGCCTTCATGTCTGCCCCCTGAACGGCCTTGAACACCTTCTCCTGCCCCGGCCTGAACAACCCGTCCCCGTCGCCGACGACCACGGCGACGGAGGTGTCGGGGAACTTGCGGCGGGCCATCACCTGGACGGGGTCCACCGCGTCGAACTTCGCCTCGTCACCGCCGAAGGCCGCCTTGACGGTGGCGGCCCGGCTGCCGAGCGTCGGCTCCTCCTGGCCGGAGATGTCCAGGACGGTTCCGTACACGTCGGGAGCGTTGACGCCCATCTGCAGCGCGCAGGTTCCACCCATCGAGGCGCCGCCGATCGCCCACGACCGACGGTCGGTGGCGGCCTGCAGGTTCTGCTCGACCCACCGGGGCACGTCGACGGCCAGGTAGGTCTGCACCTTGGCGATCTTCGAGTCCATGCAGAGCGTGTTGCTCCAGTGGGCGCCGAGCTGGTCCGGCATCACGACGATGGGCGCGAGGCCGCCGTGCTTGGCGGCGAAGGCGTCCATCAGCTCGTCGATCTGCCCCTGGTGCACCCACTCGTCCGGCGAGCCGGGCTGGCCGGTGATCATCACCAGCACGGGCAGCAGCGGGCGCGGGCTGGCCTGGTAGGCGGGCGGCAGGTAGACGTACGCGTTGCGCGCCCGGAAGCCCGACTTGGTCCCCGGGATCGTCGCCTGGGAGACGGTGCCCTTGGCGGGCAGGCCCGGCGGGGGCGTCCAGACCTCCTCCAGCGACTTCTCCGGCGGGGCCGACACGGTCTCGTCGGCCTTGGTGGTCACCAGGACGACGGGCTTGTCGAGCCAGGGCGCCAGCATGACGCGGCCGTTCGGGTACATGTCGAAGCTGATGTTGACCTGCGAGGAGGCCATCAGCACCACCACCGCGCCCAGGCCGAGCGAGAACGCCCGGCGCGGCCAGGTGCTGCGGCGCAGCCGGTAGCCGGCCAGGCAGAGGCCGAGCAGCGCGGTGGCGACCCACCAGGTGACGTTCCGGGGCGTCCCCTCGGGGAAGGGGCGCAGCCAGCCGTCCACCACGAGGCCGAGCAGCAGGCTGACGGCGGCGGCGGTGAACAGGGCCGCGGGCAGGCCGAAGCGCCACCAGGCGCGGTCCCGGCGCAGCGCCAGCAGGATCAGCGCCGTCCAACCCGCGAGGAGGACGGCCTTGGGGATCGGACCGTGCGTGAGCGGCCAGTAGAGCGGGTTCAGGTGTGCGGCGAGGTTGTCCGTGGTCATGCGGCTTTACCCGGCGGGGTGGTGTCGGCCAGGAAGCCGTAGGCGACGACGTTGCCCTCGTAGCCGTGCTCCGCGCTGTACGCGCCGCCGCAGGTGATGACCCGCAGCTGGGCGTCGGCGGCCTGGCGGTAGACCCGCTCGTCCGGGAAGTCCTTTCGGTCGTGCACTTCGATGGCGTACAGCTGGTAGACGGCGGTGGCGCCGTCCGCCCGGGCGATCTCGATCCGGTCTCCCCGGTGGAGCGCTCCCAGGTGGTAGAAGACGGCCGGGCCGGCCTTGTTGTCGACGTGCCCGGCCAGGATCGCGGTGCCCCGGGCGCCGGGGGCCGCGCCGCCGCGGTACCAGCCCGCGAGGTTGCGGTCCTCGGCCGGCGGGGCCTGGAGGTGGCCGGCCGCGTCGAGGCCGAGCGCGGTGACCGGGGCGTCGAGGCGGACGGACGGGATGCGGATGCGGACGGGGGCGGACGGGCCCAGCGGCGGGACGACGGAGACCGGCGCGAAGCCGGCCTGCGCCTGCCCGGCGCCCGGGGCGGGCGGCAGGGTGAGGGAGCCGCCGTCGTGCAGCATCCAGGCCCCGAACACCAGCGCCGCGCCGGCCGCGAGGGTGCCCGGCCAGGGGCTCCTGCTCTGGACGCCCACGAGCGCTCCCCTCTGTCGACCCGCCGGAACCGGAATCCCGCTTCCTGGGAATTTCCTGAGAACCCATTCAATCGGATCGAACCGTAAGCCACGTCGGCACGACGGTCACATCGACACCCCCCGATCGGCAGGGCCGGGGCCTCCGCGACAGCGCCGAGCACTCGAACGGGCACGGAGAGCGACCTCGGGGTGCGGCCCGCACCGGTGCGGCAGCGGTCCCGACACGTGCTTCGACGAGCGCTCCGCGCGTTCGGTTGCGTCAATCGAGCGATCGCTCACGACCGTCCGCCGAGCCGCGACGACCGTCACGACCCGCGTGCCATGCTGACCCGGTCACGGGTCTATCACCCCACTTGTCCCACCGGACCGCACCTGCGCACACCCCCGCCGAACGCCCGATGAACGGAGTGATCATGGACGCCCTCTCGCGCCGCACCCTGCTGGCCGCCGGCGCGGCGACGGCCGCCGCCCTGGCGGCCGGCTGCGGGACCGGCAACGGCAACGGCGGGGAGCGCGCGGCCCCGGCGGTGAGCGACGCCCCCGGCTCCGCCACCGCCACCGAGACCCCCACCCCGGCCCCGGCGCCCCAGCCGAAGGCCGTCCTGATCGGCGACGGCTCCACCTCCGACACCGGCGCCCAGCCGCACCAGCCCGTCCCCGAGAAGCTGCAGCCGGGCCAGCGGCCCCCGCAGTTCGTGGTCTTCTCCTGGGACGGCGCCGGCGAACTCGACAACGGCCTGTTCGCCCGCTTCCGCAAGCTGGCGCAGGAGCACGACGCCAAGATGACGTTCTTCCTGAGCGGCCTCTACCTGCTGCCCGAGTCCAAGAAGGACCTCTACCGCCCGCCGCAGCACAAGGCGGGCGCCTCCGACATCGGGTACCTGAGCGACCAGCACATCCGCGACACCCTGGAGAACGTCCACGCGGCCTGGCTGGAGGGCCACGAGATCGGCACCCACTTCAACGGCCACTTCTGCGGCTCGACGGGTGTCGGCCGGTGGTCCCCCGAGGAGTGGGACAGCGAGATCCAGCAGGCCATGGACTTCGTGACCAACTGGCGCACCAACACCGGCTTCACCGACCTGCCCCCGCTGCCCTTCGACTACGGCAAGGAGCTGATCGGCAGCCGCACCCCCTGCCTGGAGGGCCAGCGCAACCTGCTGCCCACCGCCGTCAAGCGCGGCTGGCGCTACGACAGCAGCGGCAACGGCACCCAGGTCTGGCCGCAGAAGATCCAGGGCGGCGCCCTGTGGGACCTCCCGCTGCAGTCCATCCCCTTCCCCGGGCACACCTTCCAGGTGCTGTCGATGGACTACAACATCATGTACAACCAGTGCGGCCCCAACACCAAGGCCGACCCGGCCCTCCACCCGGGCTTCCAGACCCAGGCCCGGGACTCGTACATGATGGGCTTCGACCGGACGTACAACAGCAACCGGGCGCCGTACGTGATCGGCAACCACTTCGAGGAGTGGAACGGCGGCATCTACATGAACGCCGTCGAGGACGCCCTGAAGCAGATCGCGGGCAAGCCCGAGGTCCGGCTGGTCTCCTTCCGCCAGCTCGTGGACTGGCTGGACGCCCAGGACCCGGCGGTGCTGCGCAAGCTGCAGAGCCTGGCCCCGGGCCAGTCCCCGGCGGGCGGCTGGGCGACCTTCCTCGGCACCCCCGCCGCCCCGCCCGCCTCGCCCGCCTCGCCCGCGGCCAACTAGGCCCTCGCCCGGACCCGGCCGGCGAGCACCGCCCCGACCAGCGCGACCCCGGCCATGGTCAGCAGGATCACCGCGAAGGCGCCGGCCGAGCCGGCGCCTTCGGCGCTCTCGTGGGCCACGGCCAGCGAACCGCCGCCGAGGGCCGCGAAGATCACCCCGGCCAGGCCGGTCAGCAGCACGTTGCCCAGCGCGTCGCTCATCTGGAGCGCCGCCGAGTTGGCCCCGGCGTCCTCCGGTGCGGAGAGCTTCATCATCAGCACGCTGACGGAGGAGACCGTCAGCCCCATCCCGATGCCGCCCACGCCCCAGGCCACCGCCGCCGCCCAGGCCGGCACCGCCGGGACGAGCACCAGCGCCGCGCCCGCGATCGCCACCGCGCTCAGCAGGAAGCCGCCGCGGATCATGACCGCCCGGTAGCGCTCGGCCCCGGGCCGGCCCTGGAGCCAGGAGCCCAGCGCCCAGGAGAGCCCGCCGCTGGTCAGGGTGAGCCCGGCCAGCGTCGGCGACAGGCCGCGCTGGGTGACCATCATCAGCGGGACGAACGCCTCGGCCGCGAAGAACGCCCCGGCCGCGACCCCGCGCAGCAGGATCACCGTGGGCAGGCCCCGCCCGGAGCGCAGGGTGCCGGTCGGCAGCAGCCCGAGGACGGCCGGGGCCAGCAGCGCCACCCCCGCCGCGCCCGGGACCAGCCCGATCAGGTCGAGCCGCTGCCCGGCGTACTGGAGCAGGCCGGCTCCCAGCGCCGCCATCGCGGCCAGCAGGGTGCGCCGGCGGTCGAAGTCGGCGCCCTTGAGCACCGGGTGCTCGCGCTCCGAGCGGGCCAGCGCCGGGCCCATGACGGCCAGCGGCAGCAGGATCAGCGCCGGCACGGCCAGGAACACCCAGCGCCAGCCCAGGTGCTGGGTGACGGCCCCGGAGACCAGCGGGCCGACGATCGAGGGCAGCACCCAGGCCGAGGAGAAGGCCGCGAAGACGGCCGGCCGCAGCCGCTCCGGGTAGGCCCGGCCGACGACCACGTACAGGGCGACGATCACCAGCCCGCCGCCCAGCCCCTGTATCGCGCGCCCGGCGACGAACACCCACATGCCGGGCGCCGTCCCGGCCACCACCAGGCCCACGCCGAACACCGCGATGCCCGCGAACAGCGGCTGCAGCGGCCCGCGCTTGTCGCACCACTGGCCGGAGACGACCAGGGCGAACAGCGTGGTGGTGAAGTAGCCGGAGAAGGCGAAGGCGTACAGCCCGAGGCCGTCCAACTGCCGGGCCGCGACCGGCATCGCGGTGTTGACGGCGGTCGCCTCGAAGGCGATCACCAGGACCACGGAGACGATCCCCAGCGTCAGCGCGCGGTAGCGGGCGCCGAGCACCCCTCCGCCGGGGTCGGTTCCGGAGGGCGGAGGGGCGGTGTCGACCGAGGTGGGGGAGGCTGTGGTCATACGTAACATCGTAAGTGCCGACTGGTTCGTTGACCCCTGACGGGAGTCGCTGTTCGCCTCCGCCCCGGGGCGTAGGTCCGGCGGGTGGGTCCGGCGGGTCAGTGCAGCACCTTGAGCCCCACCACGCCGGAGACGATCAGCAGCAGGCAGCCGATCCGGGCCGCCGTCACCGCGTCCCCCAGCACGGCCATGCCGTAGACCGCGGTGCCGACCGCGCCGATGCCGACCCAGACCGCGTAGCCGGTGCCGATCGGGATGGTGCGCATCGCGTACGCGAGCCCGCCCATGCTGAGCAGCAGGGCGACGCCGAAGACGACGCTGGGGACGAGACGGGAGAAGCCCTTGGACGATTCCAGGGCCACCGCCCACACGGTCTCCAGGAGACCGGAGACGAGCAGAACGAGCCAGGCCATGACGGCCACCTCCGCAGTTCACAGCGGCCGGGTTGCCGCTGAACTGCGCCGTCTTGTCGTCACCGGGTACGACGCGCTCGTCCGGGGTGGCGGGAAAACAGCCACCGGATTCCGACGGTAGCACACTTCGCCATGCAGAATTTACAATACGGCGTTGACCTGATTCGCGAATTCCGCCATCCTGAATTCACTGGCCGTGTGCCCGAGTGGCTCAGGGAACCGTCTGCAAAGCGGTGCACGCGGGTTCAATTCCCGCCACGGCCTCGATGGAAAAGGAATTGCCGGTCGACTCCGAAAAGTCGACCGGCAATTCCGCGTTTCCGGGGATCCTCCCGGATCTCAGGCCGAGACGGCGTCCTCCGGCCGGATCGGCAGCCGGCCGACCGGCAGGCCGGTGGCGGCCCGGACGGCGGCGGCCACGGCCGCCGGGGCGACCACGGCGGGGACGGCGCTGACGGCCTTGGCGCCGAAGGTGGCCACCACGTCCCGCTCCTCCAGCAGCGCGGCGATCCGCACCTCCGGGGTGTCCAGCGCGGTCGGCAGCCGGTAGCCCGTCAGCGAGGGGTTGAGCAGCAGGCCGCCCTCGGTGCGCAGGTCCTCCAGCAGGGCCAGGCCCACGCCCTGGGCCACGCCCGCCTCGATGCGGTCCTCGATCTGGCGCGGGTTCAGCGCGCGGCCCACCTCCTGGGCGACGGCCATCTCGACCACCCGGACGGCGCCCAGCTCGATGTCCACGTCCACCACCGCGCGCATCGCGCAGAAGGAGATGGAGACGAAGGCGTCGCCCTGCCCGTTGTCGTCCAGCGGCTCGGTCGGGTGCGGGCGGCACTGCGCGGTCGCCCACAGCTCCTTGCCCTCCAGCGCCTCCGCGACCGGCATGCCGAGCACCCCGTCGTAGGAGGTGATCTTGCCGTCGGCGATCTGGAGCAGCTCGGCGGACATCCCGAAGTTGGCCGCGATCGGCTGGAGCAGCTGGTGGCGGACCATCAGCGCGGCCCGCTCGACGGCCCCGCCGGAGACCCAGGTGTGCCGCCCCCGGGCGGAGGGCCCGGCGACGGACTGGTCGCTGTCGGCCGGCGCCAGGTAGACCTCGCTGACGCCCAGCACGGTCTGCACGATCTGCCGGGCCAGCGTGGCGAAGCCCTGGCCCGCGTCCACGGCCGCGCAGATGACGGTGGCGTGGTCCCCGCTGACCCGCACGGTGGCGGTGGAGACCTCGTCCTCGCCCTCGGCGCCCAGCATGTGCACCATGCCGACGGCGTAGCCGATCCCCCGCCGCACCGCCGCCGGGTCCCCGGCGCCGCCGGGCCCTCCCGGCAGCAGCCACTCGGCGTCCGGGTCGTCCACCGGCAGGGCCGGCAGCGGCTCGGCGGCCACCGCGTCCAGCAGCGCCTTCACCGGCGCGGGGCAGGTGACGGCCTGTCCGGTGGGCAGCGGGTCGCCGGTGGACATCGCGTTGCGCCGGCGGATCTCCACCGGGTCCACGCCCACCCGGGCGGCCAGCTGGTCCAGCTGCGACTCGTACGCGAAGCAGGCCTGCAGCGCGCCCTCGCCGCGCATCCGCCCGGCCGGCGGGTTGTTGGTGCGCACCGCCCAGGCGTCCACGAAGACGTTGGGGCAGTTGTACGGGCCGACGGAGAAGGCCGTCGCGGCGGCCAGCGCCTCGGAGGAGACGTCGGCGTAGGCCCCGCCGTCCAGCAGGACCTGCGCCTCGACCTTCACCAGGACGCCCTCGGCGTCGGCGTGGTGGCGGTAGCGCAGCAGCGCGGGGTGGCGCGAGGTGTGGGTGTGGAAGGACTCCTCGCGGGTGAGGGTCATCTTCACCGGGCGGCCGGTGCGCAGCGCCAGCAGGGCCAGGGTGACCTGGAAGGAGAGGTCCTCGCGGTCGGTGGTGGCCCCGGGCACGCCGGTGGCGACCAGCCGGACGCGGTCCGGCTCCAGGCCGAGGCAGGCGGCGGTGCGGTCGCGGTCGCCGTGCGGGTCGGTGGAGGACAGGTGCAGTTCCACCCCGCCGTCCGGGCGCGGCACGGCGAGGCCGGCCTCGGCGCCGAGCGGGGCCGGGTCCTGACGGCCGACCTGGTAGAGGCCCTCGACGATGATCTCGCCGGCCGCGTCCGGGTCCCCCGTGCGCAGCGGCAGGTGGCGGAAGAGGTTGCCGTCCGGGTGCAGCGCCGGGGCGGTGAAGGCCTGCTCGGGGTCGGTGACGGCCTCCAGCGGCTCGTAGTCGACCGCGATCAGACCGACCGCCAGCCGGGCCGTGTCCGGGTGGTCGGCCGCCACCGCCGCGACGGGCTCGCCGTGGTGGCGCACCACGCCGACGGCCAGCACGGGCCGGTCGGCGACGATCGGGCCCGAGGGCGCGCCGTCGGGGCTGCCGTCCGGGCCGGGCGGCAGGTCGGCGCCGGTGACGACGGCGTGCACGCCGGGCAGGGCGAGCGCGGCCGAGGTGTCGATGCCCCGGATGCGCGCGTGCGGGTGCGGGGAGCGCAGCACGGCGCCCCAGAGCAGGCCCTCGGCCCAGAGGTCGGCCGCGTACGGGTAGATGCCGAGCGCCTTGGGCAGGGCGTCGCCGCGCAGCGGGGAGCTGCCCAGGCCCGCGGCCTCCGGTGCGGCGCCGCCCGCGCCGCCGTCCTGCTGGAGTGCTGCGCCGATGTCGGTAGGCGACGTCATGATGCGTGGTCGTCCTCGGGGAGGCGGATGCCGTGGGCGGGGGTGGCGTGCGGGGGCACGGCCGCCGGGTCGTAGCCGGGCAGCGGGGTGCCGTGCGCGGGGGTGGGCTCGTAGACGGGGGCGTCGTACCCGGCGTCGTAGCCCGCGGCCTGCTGGTAGCCGTCCGGGTAGCCGACGGGCACGTAGGTGCCGTGCGCCGGGGTGGCCTGGTACGGCTGTTCGGAGTAGCCCTGGGCCGGCTGGTAGACCTGGTCGTCGGCGGCCTGGGCGGGGATGACGGCCTGGTGGGCCGTCAGGGCCGAGGTGTCGTACACGCCGGTGTCGTAGCCGCCGGCCGGGTCGGCGTACGGGGAGTTCGGGTCGGCGAGGGGCGCGGTGACGGGAGCGGCGGCGGCCGGGGCGGCCGGCGGGGCGGCCTCGATCCAGGCCTCGGCATCGGCGTAGACGGGCTCCTCGACGACGGGCTCGGGCGCCGACTCCTCCACGACGGGCGCCGGGGCCTCCTCGACGGCGGCGACGGCGGCCGCCTCGGCCTCCTCGGCGTCCAGGGCCCGGGCGTCCGCGACGGTCTGGACGGCGGCCAGCACGCCCCGGTAGCCGGTGCAGCGGCAGAGGTTGCCGCAGAGCGCCTGCCGGGCCTCGACCTCGGTGGGCCGGTGGTTGCGCTGGAGCAGGTCGTGCACGGCCATCGCCATGCCGGGCGCGCAGTAGCCGCACTGGACGGCTCCGGAGGCGGCCAGGGCCTGCTGGACGTCGCTGGCGCCACCGGCGGCCGAGAGGCCCTCGACGGTGTTGACCTCGCAGTCGGCGGCCAGCGCGGCGGGCACCAGGCAGCCGGCCACCAGCTGGCCGTCCACCTGCACCGAGCAGGCCCCGCACTCGCCCTGCTCGCAGCCGTCCTTGGCGCCGGCCAGGCCGAGGCGCTCGCGCAGCACGTAGAGCAGGCTCTCGCCGATCCAGGCGTCGGTGACGGGCCGTTCGAAGCCGTTGACCCTCAGGGTGTACGAGGCGCAGGGGCGCAGTTCACGGCTGACCTGCGGGGTGCCCGGGCCGAGCGGGTCGGCGTCGAGGGTCTCGATGGGGTCCGTAGTCACTTCAGCGCCCTTCCCAGTGCCCGGCGGGCCAGCACCGCCACGGTACGCCGCAGCCGGACGGCCGCCGCGGTCGGCCCCTCGGTGACGGCCTCCCAGGCGCCCTCGGCCCCGTAGTCGGCGGGGACGCAGGCGGCGGCCACGTACTCGCCGAAGGCGGCGGTGGCGGCCGGGTCGATCTCCCGGCTGCCGTCCCAGTCGATGCAGCCGGCGACCCAGGCCTCGGCCTCCAGCGGGCGCAGCGGCACCGGCGCGACGGCTCCGACGGCGCAGCGCACGCCGCGCCGGGCCGGGTCGAGGACGAGGGCGACGGAGGCGGTGGCGCGGGCGGGGCCGCTGCGGCCGGTGGCCTTGAGGTAGACCTGCGGCGCGTGCAGCAGGGGGACGCGCACCCAGGTGAGCAGTTCGCCGGGGCGCACCGGGTCGAGCCCGGTGAGCAGGTGACTGACCGGCACCTCGCGGGTGCCGCCGGCGCGGGCGAGGGTGACGCTCGCCTCCAGGGCGGTGAGCACCGGGAGGGTGTCGCCGGCCGGGGCGGCGGTGACGATGTTGCCGCCCAGGGTGCCGACGTTGCGGACCTGGGGCGGGCCGGCGGTGCGGGCGGCGTCGGCGAGCGCGGGGATGAGCGCGGCGAAGTCGGGGCGGTCCATCCGGGCGTGGGTGAGTCCCGCGCCGAGGACGGCGGTGCCGCCGTCCTCGTAGCGCCAGCCGCGCAGTTCGGTGATGCGGCCGAGGCCGAGCAGGGAGGCGGGGCGCAGCCGCCCGGCGTTGACGGCCTCCATCAGGTCGGTGGCCCCGGCCACCGGCACCGCGCCCGGGGCGGTGGCCAGCGCCTCGACGGCCTCGTCGAGCGAGGCCGGCAGCATGATCGTCCGGTTCACCTGGGTCCCACCGTGCTCCACTTGCTCATCGATCGCCTGCCGCCGCGGCACCGGCCGTGCTGTCCGCGTCGGCAGCCCGGCCTGGCCCGTAGGGTACGGGCGATCGGGCCGGGTTGGGCAACTCTGGCACACAATGCTCGATGATCATTTCGGGGCCGCTGAACGAGGCTGCCCGATTGGGACGGATACCGGGCGGTATCTGCCCCGACCCGGACCGGGCCAGGGCAGATGTTCATCTGTTCTTGACGTCAGATGATCGCTCATTAGTTCCCGACGAGGGCTTTCATCGCACCGGGGGCGGCCCCTCGATCGGCCGGCCGACCACCCCGGGCCACCGCTGCCAGGGGTGCGGACCGTCGACCGGGCGGTACTCCACGCCGAGCGCGTCCAGCACGGCGAGGTGCTCCCCCAGCCTCCGCTCGAAGCCCGCGTAGTCGCGCTCGGCCCCCTCGCGCGGCAGCTCGGACCAGGCCACCTCGGCGAAGGCCGCGAGCCGGGGGAAGGCCCGGTAGTCGATGTCCCGGGCGCTGTCCATGAACTCGCTCCACAGGTTGGCCTGCGTCCCGATCACATGACGCGCCGCCTCCTCGTCCAGCTGCGCCGGCACCGGCTCGAAGCGGTAGACGTCCTCCAGGCTCCGCACGAAGCCGACCGGGATCGGCTCGTCCGGCCCGTCCGCCTGCCGGTGGTCGAAGTAGACGTACTGCTCGGGGCACATCACCACGTCGTGCCCGGCCGTCGCCGCCGCGATCCCCCCGCCGAACCCCCGCCAGGAGGAGACGGCCGCGCCGGGGGCCAGCCCGCCCTCCAGGATCTCGTCCCAGCCGATCAGCCGGCGCCCGCGCTCGGCCAGCCAGCGGTCGAAGTGCCGGATGACGTGGCTCTGCAGCTCGTCCTCGTTGGCCAGGCCGAGCTCGCGGATGCGCGCCTGGGCGGCGGCGCTCTCCTTCCACTGCTCCTTGGGGCACTCGTCGCCGCCGAGGTGGATGAACTCGGACGGGAACAGCTCCAGCACCTCCTCCAGCACGCCCTCGAAGAAGCGCAGCGTCTCCTCGGAGGCGTTGAGGACGTTCGGGCTGACCCCCCAGTCCGTCCAGACGCCCAGCGCGGAGGTGTCCACCACGTCGGTGTTGCCCAGCTCGGGGTAGGCGGCGACAACGGCCTGGGTGTGGCCGGGCAGGTCGATCTCGGGAACGACGGTGACCCCGCGCGCGGCCGCGTACGCGACGATCTCCCGCAGGTCGTCCTGGGTGTAGAAGCCGCCGTGCGGCCGGTCGTCCCGGCGCTGCCCGGCCCGGTAGCCGACCATCGAGCGCTCCCGCCAGGCGCCGCGCCCGGTCAGCTCCGGGTAGCGCCTGATCTCCACCCGCCAGCCCTGGTCGTCGGTCAGGTGCAGGTGCAGCACGTTGAGCTTGTGCGCGGCGATCAGGTCGACGAAGCGCAGCACGTCCGACTTGGGCAGGAAGTGCCGGGCGACGTCCAGCAGCACCCCGCGCCAGCCGAACCGGGGGGCGTCCTCGACGTCCGCGCCGGGCAGCACCCAGCCCCCGTCGCGCAGCGCGGAGCGGCGGTACGCGTCCGGCCCGAGCAGTCGGCGCAGGGTCTGCGCGCCCCACAGGGCCCCGGCCGGCCCGCCCGCGGCGACGAGGGCGTGGCCGGGGCGCACCGTGAGCCGGTACGCCTCGGCGGCCAGCGCCCCGTCCAGGACCAGCTCGATCCCCTCGCCCGCCCGCCCGGGCCCGAGCGGCAGCCCGGTGGCGGCGCCCAGCGCGGCGCGCAGCCAGCGCTCGGCGTCGGCCAGCTCCGGCGGCGCGGTCAGCGTGGTGGCGGCGTCGAGGGGGAAGTCCTCGCCCGGGCGGAGGACGGAACTCGTGGGTGCGGGAATGAGGTCCATTCCGACATCCTGCCCCGGCCCGATCCACTGGCATAGACCACTACCGGGAACACGGCACCATGCAAAACGGCCCCGCGAGGAGGCACGGGACCGCTTCGGGACTACTTCTTGTCGTCCCCGTCGCCGCCCTGCGGCTTGCCGATGCCGTCGTAGATCTCCTTGCACATCGGGCAGACCGGGTACTTCTTCGGGTCGCGCCCGGGCACCCACACCTTGCCGCAGAGCGCGACCACGGGAGACCCGGAGAGCGCGCTCTCCATGATCTTGTCCTTCTGGACGTAGTGCGCGAAGCGCTCGTGGTCGCCGTCCCCGTGGGACACCTGCGGGACGGGCTCGACCAGGGTGCCGGTGCCGAGGCCGCGCTCGGGCTCAAGAGTGCTCATAGGTGCCAAGTCTATGGGCGCCCCCGGAGACCCGGCCAGTGTCGCGCGGCGGGCCCCTGCCCCCGGGCCCGTCCTCAGTTCAGCGTCGGGTCGTCCGGGTACGTCGCCAGCAGCGCCAGCGGGCCGCGCTGGCGGCGCAGCACCGCACGCCAGAGCCGCTCCGGCTCGGGGCTGGAGATGTCCCCCGGCTCGCAGTCCACCAGGTGCCAGGCGCCGCTCTCCAGCTCCGCCTCCAGCTGGCCCGGCGACCAGCCGGCGTACCCGGCGAAGATCCGCAGGCCGCCCAGCTCCCCGGCCAGCACCTCGGGCGGCGCCTCCAGGTCGACCAGGCCGATCGCCCCGTGCACCCGGCGCCAGCCCAGCGGCTGCCCGGTGCCCGGCTCCCCCGGCGCCACGGCCAGGCCCAGCGCCGAGTCCAGCGCCACCGGCCCGCCCTGGAACACCACCGCCGGCCGGCCGACGAGCCTGCCCCAGCCGTCCAGTACGCTGCCCACCTCGACCGGTGTCGGCCGGTTGAGGACCACCCCGAGCGCCCCCTCGGCGTCGTGGTCCAGCAGCAGCACCACCGAGCGCGCGAAGTTCGGGTCGGTGAGCAGGGGCGTCGCGACGAGCAGACGGCCGGTGTGGGACCGGCCTGCGTGCGAGTGGGCCGCGGTCATGCCACACATGATCCCGCAAACCGGGGCCCCTCGGACAGCTCGACGGTCGAAACCCCGCCACGCCGGACGAACACCCGTACGGCCGTACCGGCGGGCGGTATCCCCCCGGGAGAGAGCACCATCACGGGAGAGGCTCACGGGAACCAGCGGCGCGCCTACTACCATCTACGGATGGTGGACGCCCTTCTACGGTGCCGACTCGGATTCGCCGGGGGCCCGAACGCGCCCGTACGCCCGTAACACCGGTCCACCGACGGCTCCGCACCGGAGCCCGTCCCACTCCCTCTGGCACCCCGGATTGCGAGAACGATGACCGACGACGTCCTGCTGGTCCACGGCGGAAACCCCCTCGAAGGCGAGATCCGCGTCCGCGGTGCGAAGAACCTGGTCCCCAAGGCCATGGTCGCCGCCCTCCTCGGGCAGGGCCCCAGCAGACTGCGCAACGTCCCGGACATCCGCGACGTCAAGGTGGTCCGCGGCCTGCTCCAGCTGCACGGCGTGACCGTGCGCACCGGCGACGAGGACGGCGAGCTGATCCTCGACCCCTCCCACGTGGAGAGCGCCAACGTCGCCGACATCGACGCGCACGCGGGCTCCTCGCGGATTCCGATCCTCTTCTGCGGCCCGCTGCTGCACCGCCTCGGCCACGCCTTCATCCCGGGCCTGGGCGGCTGCGACATCGGCGGCCGCCCCGTCGACTTCCACTTCGAGGTGCTGCGCCAGTTCGGCGCCAGCATCGAGAAGCACCCCCAGGGCACCTACCTGGTCGCGCAGCAGCGCCTGCGCGGCACCAGGATCGAGCTGCCCTACCCCTCGGTCGGCGCGACCGAGCAGGTGCTGCTCACGGCCGTCCTCGCCGAGGGCGTCACCGAGCTGCGCAACGCGGCCATCGAGCCGGAGATCGTCGACCTGATCTGCGTGCTGCAGAAGATGGGCGCGATCATCACCCTGGGCACCGACCGCACCATCCTGATCACCGGTGTGGACGAGCTGAACGGCTACAACCACCGGGCCCTGCCGGACCGGCTGGAGGCCGCTTCCTGGGCCTGCGCGGCGCTGGCCACCAAGGGCGACATCTACGTCCGCGGCGCCCGCCAGCTGGAGATGATGACCTTCCTCAACACCTTCCGGAAGGTCGGCGGCGCCTTCGAGGTGGACGACGAGGGCATCCGGTTCTGGCACCCGGGCGGCGAGCTCAAGGCCATCGCCCTGGAGACGGACGTGCACCCGGGCTTCCAGACCGACTGGCAGCAGCCCCTGGTCGTGGCGCTGACCCAGGCCACGGGCCTGTCCATCGTCCACGAGACGGTGTACGAGTCCCGGCTCGGCTTCACCGGCGCGCTCAACCAGATGGGCGCCCACATCCAGCTCTACCGCGAGTGCCTGGGCGCCGTCCCGTGCCGCTTCGGCGCCCGCAACTTCCTGCACTCGGCGGTCGTCTCCGGCCCGTCCAAGCTGATGGGCGCCGAGCTGGTCATCCCGGACCTGCGCGGCGGCTTCTCGTACCTGATCGCGGCGCTGGCGGCCGAGGGCACCTCGACCGTGCACGGCATCGACCTGATCAACCGCGGCTACGAGAACTTCATGGAGAAGCTGCGCGACCTCGGCGCCCACGTCGAGCTGCCCAGCGAGCAGCTGGTCGACGCGTAACGTCCGAACGCACGACGAGAAGGCCGGGCTCCCCGCGGGGAGCCCGGCCTTCTCGGGCGTTCAAGGGGTGGTTCAGGCGCCCTTGGCGGCTTCCTTCAGCTTGGAGCCGGCGCTCACCTTGGCGCTGTAGCCGGCCGCGATCTGGATCGGCTCGCCGGTCTGCGGGTTGCGGGCGGTGCGGGCAGCGCGGTGGGTGCGCTCGAAGGTCAGGAAACCGGGGATGGTGACCTTCTCGTCGCCCTTGGCGACGACCTCGCCGACGATCTCGGCGAAGGCGGCCAGAACGGCGTCGGCGTCCTTGCGGGTCACCTCGGCGCGCTCGGACAGCGCGGCCACCAGCTCACTGCGGTTCATGTGTACTCCTGTGGTCTGTTCGCTTGCGGTGTGCGGGGGCCCATCGGTGCTCCCACCGGGGGGCACCCGGATGGGCCGCAGGTCCGCACACTGTGCTCATGCAGGCAATGCGTGGTCGCAGGCCGGGTCCGTGCCCGATGCCGCGCGCCGGTGCCATCGAAGGCAACGCCCGCCTTGCCGGGTACGAATCCTGCCCCGACCGGCCCCGAGAAAGCCAATCGGGCCCCGGCCGAGCCACCCGAACATCACCCGCCCGTTGGAGTTGTGACGCTCCGTCGGCTCCGGCGAACCGGGCGCGGGCGGCGGTCGGGACGACACGCCGGGAATCCAGGGGGACGTTCCGTAATTGTCGGACACGCCTGCCCCGTGCAGGGCTACCGTACGCCCTAGGACTGACAAGCCCAAACACGCCCCTCGCCCTTGTGTCGCAAGGGTTCGGGGCGGGCTTGGGCGGGTATGGCCGCCAATCGGACATTTGACCGACCGCCGACACGTCCTCGGGGCGGGAGGGTCAGAGCTTGACGGTGGGGAACGCGGCGGTGTCCAGGGTGCCGACGATGCCCGGGGTGGGGCGGGGCGGCGCGACGGCCTCCTGGGCCCCCGCCAGGGCCGCCTCGCGCACCGCGGAGGCGACGGTCTTGGCGACGTCCTTGTTGAAGACGCTGGGGATGATGTAGTTCGCGTTGAGCTCGTCGTCGGCGACGGTGGTGGCCAGCGCGCGGGCGGCGGCGATCATCATCTCGGTGTTGACCGTACGGCTCTGGGCGTCCAGCAGGCCGCGGAAGACACCCGGGAAGACCAGCACGTTGTTGATCTGGTTCGGGAAGTCGCTGCGGCCGGTGGCGACCACGGCGGCGGTCTGGCGGGCGATGGCCGGGTCGACCTCGGGGTCGGGGTTGGCCAGGGCGAAGACGATGGAGTTCTCGGCCATGGTGGCCAGGTCGTCGCCGTCCAGCACGTTCGGGGCCGAGACGCCGATGAAGACGTCCGCGTCGGCCACGGCCTCCTTGAGGGTGCCGGTGCGGCCCGAGCGGTTGGTGTGCTCGGCGATCCAGCGCAGGCTGTCGTTGAGGTCGTCACGGCCCAGGTGGACCACGCCGCGCACGTCCGCCACGGTGGCGTGCTCGACGCCGGCGGCCAGCAGCAGCTTGAGGATCGCGGTGCCGGCGGCGCCGGCGCCCGACATCACCACGCGGATGTCGCCGATCTCCTTGCCGACGACCTTGAGGGCGTTGGTGAGGGCGGCGAGCACCACGATGGCGGTGCCGTGCTGGTCGTCGTGGAAGACCGGGATGTCCAGGGCCTCGCGCAGCCGGGCCTCGATCTCGAAGCAGCGCGGCGCGGAGATGTCCTCCAGGTTGATGCCGGCGAAGCCCGGGGCGATCGCCTTGACGATGGCCACGATCTCGTCGGAGTCCTGGGTGTCCAGGCAGATCGGCCAGGCGTCGATGCCGGCGAAGCGCTTGAACAGGGCGGCCTTGCCCTCCATGACGGGCAGGGCGGCGGCCGGGCCGATGTTGCCCAGGCCCAGCACGGCCGAGCCG
Organism: Kitasatospora sp. NPDC101183; assembly: GCF_044767945.1. NCBI lineage: Bacteria > Bacillati > Actinomycetota > Actinomycetes > Kitasatosporales > Streptomycetaceae > Kitasatospora > Kitasatospora sp. NPDC101183. The sequence goes on from NZ_JBIWOW010000012.1 coordinate 211,483, forward strand.
TCGGTGACCACGGCGACGCTGTTGCGCTTGATGGTCAGGCGGCGGGCGTCCTCGGGGTTCTCGGCGATCGCCATGCAGACCCGGGCGACACCCGGGGTGTAGATCATGCTGAGGTCGTCACGGTTGCGGATCGGCAGCTTGGAGGACATCTCGATCTTGCCGCCGAGGTGCATCAGGAAGGTGCGGTCCGAGACCTTGCCGATGGCCACGCCGTCGATGGCGCGCAGCTTCTCGACGATCTCCTCGCCGTGCGCGACGGAGGAGGCCGCCACCGTGACGTCGATCCGCAGGGCCTCCAGGCCGGAGGCGGTGACATCGAGACCGGTCACCGAACCGCCGGAGGACTCCACGGCCGTGGTGATCGCACTGACGGCGTTGCCCCGGGCCGGGACCTCCAGCCGTACCGTGATCGAGTTCGAGACACTGGGCACCGTCGCCATCGACGCTTCCTTCTTCCGTCCGTCCCGCAGGTTCAACATTTTGTTGAAGGCATCGCCTGCGCATGCTAGACCTCGATCGTCGCACCTTCCAAGGGGTTGCCAGAAATAACGTTCATTGAGTGTGCGGTCCCCACAACCCCTCGACGGCATTGGGCGCCCGCCCGCCACAGCGCGGCTCGATCGGGCCTCGCGTCCGCCGACTCCTTGCCTCTGCGGGCCGATGCGTTACATTGGACGGGCACCGGCTCGATCCAAGCCCCCGGGCCCAACCTTCGTCCCTTCGAGGGACCACTTGCCGCGAGGCGAGCATGGCGGGTCGGTGTTCAAACGTCTGAAGGCCCCTCACCCATCGGGTGAGGGGCCTTCTTCCGTCGGCCGTAGGGCCCGTCAGCCGTGCAGCAGGGCGGGCACGCCCTCCGCGTCCGGCAGGTCGTCCGGGCCGGAGAGCACCGTCAGCCGCTGGGTCGCGCGGGTCAGCGCCACGTAGAGCACCCGCAGGCCCGCCTCGGACTCGCCGGCGATGCCGGTCGGGTCCGCGACCACCGTCGCGTCGTACTCCAGGCCCTTGGCCTCCAGGCTGCCCAGGGCCACCACGCGCTCGCCCAGGCCCTCGGCCCAGCCCGCCGCCTCGGCGCGGCGGTCCATCGGCACCACGATCGCCACGGTGCCGTCCACCTCGGACAGCAGCCGCTCCAGCTCGGCCCGGGCCGCCCGGCCGAAGGCCTCCGGCGACGGGTCGGCGACGGCCGCGAAGCGCGGGTGGACGCCGACGTGGCGCACCGCGCTGGGGGACGGCGTGCCGGGCGCGGCCAGGGCCAGCACCTTGGCGGCGACCTCGGCGATCTCGGCCGGGTTGCGGTAGTTGACGGTCAGGGTGAACCGGCGACGCGGCTTGCCCGAGAGCACCTCGTCCAGCGCCGCCTGGGCCTCCTGCGGGAACGGCCAGGAGGACTGCGCAGGGTCCCCCACGATCGTCCAGGTCGCCATCCGGGCCCGGCGGCCGATCATCCGCCACTGCATCGGGGTGAGGTCCTGGGCCTCGTCCACGATGACGTGCGCGTACTCGGTGCGCTCGACGGGCTGGCGCTCGCGCCGGCGGGAGCTGCGGTCGGCGAAGGTGGTGACCTCCTCCAGGCCGGACAGCAGGTCCACCGCGTCCACCTCGCGGACCTTCGGGCGGTGCGGCTCGCCGAGCAGCACCTGGAGCTCGTCCACCAGGGCCACGTCGTGCGCGGACAGCGCGCCCTCGCCCGCCGGGGTCAGGTGCCGCCAGGAGGCTGCCAGCAGCCGAGCCTCGTCCGGGGTGACGGCGCGGCGGGCGATCCGGTTGATGTGGCGGTGGTGCTTGAGCGTGCCGAGCACCCGGCGCGGGGTCACGGCCGGCCACCAGGCGTCCAGGAAGTCCAGGAAGGGCGCCTCGTCCGAGACGTAGTCGTCGAAGGACTCCTTCTCCTCCTGGCGCTGCTCGCGGGCGTAGTGGTCGGTGGGGCGGGGCAGGTCCTTGACCGCCTCGTGCCAGAGCGCGTCCAGCAGCAGCCGGCGGGCGCGGGGGCGCAGCAGGTTGAGCGGGGTGCCGCCGGCGCCGATCACGTTGCCGCGGACGGCCTTGAGGCGGCCCGCGTCGAGCTTCAGCACCTCGCCGCGGGCCACCACCTTGAGCTCCTGCGGGGCACCGAGCTCCAGCGCGGCGCGGGCGGCGCGGCGCGTCAGCTGCGTCATCCGGGAGGACCCCTTGACCCGGGCGGTCTCCGGGGTGTCGTAGGTGCCGGCCTCGATGCCGTCCACCAGGGAGCCGACCGCGCGGACGGCGACCTGGCCCTCCTCGCCCAGCGAGGGGAGCACGCCCTCGGTGTAGGAGACGAGCAGCGCGGTGGGCGAGACGACCAGGATGCCCCCGGCGTAGCGGCGGCGGTCCTGGTAGAGGAGGTAGGCGGCGCGGTGCAGGGCCACGGCGGTCTTGCCGGTGCCGGGGCCGCCGGTGACGAGGGTGGCGCCGGCCGCGGCCGCGCGGATCACCTCGTCCTGCTCCTTCTGGATGGAGGAGACGATGTCGCGCATCGAGTGGCTGCGGGCGCGGCCGAGCGAGGCCATCAGCGCGCCGTCGCCGACCACGGCCAGTTCCTCGCCGCCCAGGGTGGGGGTGAGGTCGGGGCGCAGCAGGTCGTCCTCGACGCCGACCACCTTGCGGCCCTTGGAGCGGATCACCCGGCGGCGGATCACCCGGCCGGGCTCGACCGGGGTGGCGCGGTAGAACGGGGCGGCGGCGGGGGCGCGCCAGTCGATCACCAGCGGGCCGTACTCGGCGTCGAGCACGCCGAGGCGGCCGATGTGGAGGGTCTCGGCGACGGCCGGGTCGGCCGGGTCGAGCGGGGTGTTCGACGGGATGCCGTGCTCCTCCGGGGCGTCCGCCCGCTGGAGGTCGATCCGGCCGAAGAGGAAGTCCTCGAACTCGTTGTTGAGGCGCTGGAGGTGGGCACCGGCCCGGTAGACCTGGGCGTCGCGCTCGGCGAGGGCGCCGGGGGTGCCGACGTGGACCCGCTTGGCGGCGTCCTCGAGGATGTACTCGGCTTCGGCGAGCTTCTCCTCCAGCCGGTGGTAGACGGTGTCGAGGTGCCGCTGCTCGCCGGCGATCTCGCGCTCTCTGATGGTCTCGTGGTCGGCGGCGTGGGTGGCGCCCGTGTTGCTCTGCATGGCCCTCGGTGGTAGCGACGGAATCCGGCTCCGGAAAACGAGCGGACGGATGATCCTACGCCGCAACCCGGGGGGCGCGCTGCTCCGGACCGTACAAAATCCGAAGGCCGCCCTCCGCGTGAAGCGGTGGACGGCCTTCGGTGTGAACATGGGGTGGTGGAGATGCCGGGAATCGAACCCGGGTCCAGTGGAGTTAATTCAGGGCTTCTCCGAGCGCAGTCCGCTGTGCTTTTCTCGGCCCTGGCGGTCACACGGACAAGCCGCCAACAGGCCCAGCTGCTGTTTGATTTCCCCTCCACCCTCGCAGCCCGGGTGGACGGTTGAGTTCCCTAGATTATGCCAGGATCCGGGTCGGGAACTCCCCGGGCTGACACCCAAGCGCTATCGTTGCTTAATTAGGCAGCGAGAGCGAACTGCTGGGAATCGCGCTTAGAGTTGGCGATTATTTTTTTGCGACACGTGGTTAACGAGATCATTGCCGCGTTCCTCGGCTCGCTTCCCCTGTTTCAACATCCCCTGTCGAAACCGATCATCCCCATGTTTTTTTGAGAAACAGCTCGGACTGTGACCGTCCGTGTTGCTTGCGCCATAGTACGGCAGGCGACGGGCGAGGGTCCAGCGGATTAACCCTGACGCCGACGGGCCGCCGCGACGGCGCGGGCGGTCTCGCGGGTGTCCTGCTTCTCGCGGAGCGTCTGGCGCTTGTCGTACAGCTTCTTGCCGACCGCGAGCGCCAGTTCGAGCTTGACGCGGCCGTCCTTGAAGTAGAGCGACAGCGGGATCAGGGTGTGGCCCGCGTCGCGGACCTTGGACTCGATCTTGTGGATCTCCATCCTGTGCAGCAGCAGCTTGCGCTTGCGGCGGGCCGCGTGGTTGGTCCACGTCCCCTGGGTGTACTCGGGGATGAAGACGTTGTCGATCCACGCCTCGTGGTTCTGGATGTACGCGTAGCCGTCGACCAGGTTGGCCCGCCCCTCGCGCAGCGACTTCACCTCGGTGCCGGTGAGTACGAGGCCGCACTCGTAGGTGTCGAGGATCGTGTACTCGTGCCGCGCCTTCTTGTTCTGCGCGATCAGCTTGTGTCCGGTTTCCTTTGCCATAGCGCGGTCATTCTCGCACTTCGGGGGCGGAACGGGCAGCCGCTTTACGCGGGGGTGCCGAGGCCGGCCAGCACGCGCAGGGCGAGGGCGCCGGCGTCCTCGCCGCCGGTGGCGGGGACGTCCGGGGTGAGCCCGGTGCCGTCCGGCGAGCGGCCGCCGGGGGTGTGGTAGCGGCCGACGGTCATCTCCAGCACGGCGCCGTCCGCGAGCCTGCTGGGCTGCTGGACGGTGCCCTTGCCGAAGGTGCGCGCGCCCACGACCACGGCGCGGCTGCGGTCCTGGAGGGCTCCGGCGAGCAGTTCGGCGGCGCTCATCGTGCCGCCGTCCACCAGCACCACCAGCGGGGTGCGCACGTCGCCGCCGGCCGGGACGGTCAGCTCCCTGGTCTCGCCGCGCTCCTGGTACGAGCCGACGGAGCCGCCGTCCAGGAAGATCCCGGCGGTGCCGGCCGCCTCGTCCAGCAGGCCGCCGGAGTTGCCGCGCAGGTCGAGCACCACCCCGGCGTGCGGGGCACGCAGGGCGGCGCGCACCTGGTCGGCCACGCCGGTGGTGAAGGCGCGGACGGTGATCCGCAGCCCGCCCTTGTCCAGGCGCTCGACGGCGACCTGCTGGCTGTCCAGCAGCGCGCGCCGCAGCCGCAGTTCGCGCACCTCGCCGCCGCCGCGCTGGACGGCGAGGGTCACTTCGGAGCCCGCCCGGTGCTCGGCGCCCTGGCCGCGCAGCCGGGCCACCACCTCGGTGACGGGCAGGTGGTCGGCCTGGTCCTGGTCGATCCTCAGCAGCCGGTCGCCGGGGGCGATCCCGGACTGCGCCGCGGGCCCGGCGGGGGCGACCTGGGAGACGGCGGTCACGCCGTCCTCGCCGCGGCCGACCGACAGGCCCACGCCCAGGTACCGGCCGTCGAGGCCCTGGCTGAACTCGGCGTACTCCTGGGCGCTGTAGTACGCCCCCCAGCGGTCCCCGCCCGCCGCGAGCAGGTGCTCGGCCTGCTGCTCGGACAGCGCCCGGCCGGCCGGGTCGGCGCCGGGCCCCGCGAGGGCCGGGGCCGTGTCGGCGGACGGGCGGGGCGACGGCCGGTCGGCGTCGCCCCAGGCACCGGTGGCGGCCCCGGCCAGCAGCACGGCGCCGAACACCAGGCTGAGGGTGGCCACCTGCCGTGCCCTGCGCGGAGTTTGCAGCATGGAACCGGAGTGTAGACACCGCACCGCGCGCGCCGGGCCGGAACGGGGGCCGGGGAACGGCGGCGGCCCCGGACGGCGCAGTGCCGTCCGGGGCCGCGGGGGCCGTGGCCCGTCAGACCTTGAGGTACTTGCGCAGCGTGAAGAACGCCGCGATGCCGGCCATGCCCATACCCACCACGACCAGCAGCGGAATCACCGCCAGCACCGAGCCGAGGCCGATGAAGTGGATGAACTGGACGCGGTCGGCCAGCCAGTTCTGGACGAAGAAGTGCCCGCCGACCAGGAGGCCGGAGGCCATCGCCGCACCGAGCAGCGCGGCGAACGCGGCCTCCGCGATGAACGGCATCTGCACGTAGAAGTTCGAGGCGCCGACCAGGCGCATGATGCCGGTTTCACGCCGCCTGCTGTACGCCGACACCCGGACGGTGTTGACGATCAGCAACAGCGCGACGAAGAGCATCAGCACCATGATCACGAAGGCCGCCGTCTGGAGGCCGTTGAGCAGGCCGAAGAGGTTCTCCAGGATCTTGCGCTGGTCCTCGACCGACTTCACGCCGGGCTTCCCCGCGAAGGCGCTCTGGATGACGTCGTACTTGGTCGGGTCGTTGAGCTTGACCCGCCAGGACTGCGGCATCGCGTCCGGGCCCAGGACGGAGATGAGCGGGTTGTCCGGGTTCATCTCCTTCCAGTGCTTGTACGCCTCGGCGGAGCTCTCGTACGTGGAGGACTGGACCACCGAATCCATCTTGTCCAGCTGGCCCTTGATGTCCTGGACCTGCTGGTCGGTGGCCGCGCCCTTGTCGCACTGCGGCGAGTTGCGGGCATCCGCCTTCGTGCAGAAGTAGATGCTCACCTCGACCTTGTCGTACCAGTACCCCTTCATGGAGTTCACCTGGTCGCGGACCAGGAGGGACGAGCCGGCGAGGGCGAGGGAGAGCGCGACGCTGACCACGACCGCGATGGTCATGGTCAGGTTGCGTCGGAGACCCACACCGATCTCCGACAGGACGAACTGGGCACGCATGCGGGAAACAACTCCAGGGTCGGTGGTGCTCGGTCGGGCGGATCGGGCCGACGGCCCTACGGGTCAGCGCTGGTGGGTCAGTGCTGGTACCCGTAGACGCCGCGAGCCTGGTCGCGGACGAGCAGCCCCTTGTCGAGCTCGATGACGCGCTTGCGCATCTGGTCGACGATCGCCTGGTCGTGGGTGGCCATCAGGACCGTGGTCCCGGTGCGGTTGATGCGGTCGAGCAGCTTCATGATGCCGACCGAGTTCTGCGGGTCGAGGTTTCCGGTGGGCTCGTCCGCGATCAGCAGCATCGGGCGGTTCACGAAGGCGCGGGCGATGGCCACGCGCTGCTGCTCACCGCCGGAGAGCTCGCCGGGCATGCGGTCCTCCTTGCCGCCGAGGCCGACCAGCTCCAGCACCTCGGGCACCACCTTGTTGATGGCGCTCTTGGGCTTGCCGATCACCTCCAGCGCGAAGGCGACGTTCTGCGCGACCGTCTTGTTCGGCAGCAGGCGGAAGTCCTGGAAGACGGTGCCCAGCTGGCGGCGCATGTGCGGCACCTTCCAGTTGGACAGCTTGCCGAGGTCCTTGCCCAGCACGTGCACCGCGCCCGTGGACGGGCGCTCCTCGCGCAGGCACAGGCGCAGGAAGGTGGACTTGCCGGAGCCGGACGAGCCGACCAGGAAGACGAACTCGCCCTTCTCGATCTCCAGCGAGACGTTGTCCAGGGCGGGACGGTTCTGCTTGGGATAGGTCTTGGAGACGTTGTCGAATCTGATCACGGCTGCATCACGGAGGCCATCCTAGGCGGCGCCAGTCCTCGGTCGGTCCACCCCGGTGGCCCGGGCCGGGGGCGGGCGAAGGGAGCGCAGGGGGCCGCTCCCGGCTTGGGACCATACGCGAACCGGAGACCCGCCCGCAGGGGTGGTGGAGGACAACGCTCGAATCCTGGGGGAGAATGCCTGGTTATGCCCCGAAAATTGCGAGGCATCTCACAGCCCGGGCGCCGGAACGGTCAGAACCTGGCAGAGTGGAGGTGGCGGCCGTGCTCCGGCCGCTCCCCCGCACAGGGCAATCCGAGGAACGAAAGCCCCGTCCGGTGCGTTGGCTGTAGCAGCGAGGAGGAGATCGCATGACCTGCGACCATCTGGTGTGCGCCAACTGCAACGGCCGCGTGAGCGAAGGCCGTTGCCCCGTGTGCCGCGCCAACCGGGCCCGGCTGCAGGAGCAGCAGGGGCCGCTCGCCGCGCTCTCCCCCGCGATGCTGCTGGCGCTGCTGGCCGCCCTGTTCGCGGTGGTGCTGATCGCGCGGCAGGCACTGGCCTGAGAGACCTGGACGACGAAGGGGCCCCGACCGGTTGAACCGGTCGGGGCCCCTTTCGCGTACTGGTCGGGGAGGGCGCCTCACTGCGCGGCGGTCTCGCGCTGCTTGCGCCGGCGGATGCCGGCCTCGATGCTGTGCTCCATTTTCATCGAGGCCGGGATCCTCACGCCTGCGCGGCGGTCTCGCGCTGCTTGCGCCAGCGGATGCCGGCCTCGATGAAGCCGTCGATGTCGCCGTCCAGGACGGCCTGCGGGTTGCCGGCCTCGTACGCGGTGCGGACGTCCTTCACCATCTGGTACGGGTGCAGGACGTACGAGCGCATCTGGTTGCCCCAGGAGCTGCCGCTGTCCTTGAGCGCGTCCATCATCGCCTTCTCCTCCTGGCGGCGCCGCTCGAGCAGCTTGGCCTGGAGGACGTTCATCGCGGACGCCTTGTTCTGGATCTGCGAGCGCTCGTTCTGGCAGGAGACCACGATGCCGGTCGGGAGGTGCGTGATGCGCACCGCCGAGTCGGTGGTGTTGACGCCCTGGCCGCCGGGGCCGGAGGCGCGGTAGACGTCCACGCGCAGCTCGCCCTCGTCGATGTCGACGTGGTCGGACTGCTCGACGACGGGGAGGACCTCGACGCCGGCGAAGGAGGTCTGCCGGCGGCCCTGGTTGTCGAAGGGCGAGATGCGCACCAGGCGGTGGGTGCCCTGCTCGACGGAGAGGGTGCCGTAGGCGTAGGGCGCCTTGACGGTGAAGGTCGCGGACTTGATGCCGGCCTCTTCGGCGTACGAGGTGTCGTACACCTCGGTGGGGTACCCGTGCCGCTCGGCCCAGCGCAGGTACATGCGCATCAGCTGCTCGGCGAAGTCGGCGGCGTCCACGCCACCGGCCTCGGCGCGGATGTTGATCAGCGCCTCGCGGGCGTCGTACTCGCCCGACAGGAGGGTGCGGACCTCCAGCTCCTCCACGGCCTTCCGGACGGAGACCAGCTCGGTCTCGGCCTCGGCGCGGGTGTCCGCGTCGTCCTCGGCCTCGGCGAGCTCGAACAGCACGCCCAGGTCGTCGATGCGGCCGCGCAGGCCCTCGACGCGGCGCAGTTCGCCCTGGAGGAAGGAGAGCCGGCTGGTCACCTTCTGCGCGTTCGCGACGTCGTCCCACAGGGTGGGGGCGGCTGCCTCCTCCTCCAGGACCGCGATGTCGGCCCGGATCTTGTCCAGGTCGAGGACGGCCTCGATCGACCCCATGGTCGTATCGAGGTTCTTGAGCTCTTCGGAAGGATCGACGGCTGCCACGCCCCCCAGGGTAATGGTTCCGGGGGTGGGCATGACGACACCCCCGTTACGGATGGGGCGAAGCGGTCCCGTGCACGCCCGGGCGGCCGTGGTTCGGGGAGGTCGGGGAGGTCGGGGCGGCGGTGGCGGCGAAGGCCGTCCAGGCCGCGGCGGCGCCGGCCAGCAGCAGGACGGTCGCCAGCAGGACGGCCAGCATCCGGCGGCGGCGCAGCAGGGCCTGGCGGTCCCGGCGGTGGCCGGGGGCCGTGCGCTGGGCGCGGGACTCGGCGGCGTACGCGGCCAGCTCGTCGGCGGAGGGGCGGCGCAGGCTGGTGTGGGTGTCCCGGGTGGAGTCCGGGGCGACGCCCGGGACCAGCGGGACGGCGGGGCCGCGGCGGCGCTTGTGGGCGCCGGGGGCGGCGTCCACCTCGGCGTAGACCGCCTCGCCGGGGGTCAGTTGCTCCTCCACCGGCGGGCGGCCCTGGGCGGGCACCGCGAGGACGGGCAGCCCGGCCAGCGAGGGCAGTTGCTCACGCAGCCGGGAGGCCAGCTCGGCGGCGCGCAGCCGGGAGGCGGGGGCCTTGGCCAGGCACTCGGAGATGATGCGCCAGAGGCCGTCCGGCAGGCCGGGGATCGGCGGCACCTGCTCGGTGACGTGGCGGCGCAGCACCGCGCCGGTGTGGCCGCCGCCGAAGGGGGTGGAGCCGGCCAGCAGCTCGTACAGCACGGTGGCGAGGGCGTAGATGTCGACGGCGGCGCGGGGCTCCAGGCCCTCGATGATCTCGGGGGCGAGGTAGTCGGGGGTGCCGATGATGCGGGTGGCGCGGGTGCGGCGGGGGGCGTCGACCAGGCGGGCCACGCCGAAGTCGGTGAGCTTGGCACGCGGGGCGCCGCCCGGGCCGGGGGCGGCGGCGAGGTCGAGCAGGACGTTCTCCGGCTTGACGTCGCGGTGGACGATCCCGGCGGCGTGCGCGGCCGCGAGGCCGTCCGCGACGTCGGCGATCACCGAGGCGGCGACCTGCGGGGGCAGGGCTCCGTCGCGCTCCAGGCGGGAGCGCAGGTCCTGGCCCTGGACGAGCTCCATGACCAGGGCGAGGTCGTCGCCGTCCACGACCATGTCGCGCACGCCGACCACCCGGGGGTGGTCGAGGCTGGTCAGCGCGGCGCGCTCCTGGACGAAGCGGCCGACCAGCACCTGGTCGGCGGCGAGGTCCTCGCGCAGCAGCTTGACCGCGACCGGGCCGTCCGGCCCCTCACCGAGCCAGACCGTCCCGGCCGAACCCCGGCCGATCACCTGGTGGACGGTGTACCGGCTGCCGATCTTGCGTGCCAATGTGCTGCTCCGTGGACGGCGCGGGAGCGCTCCGGCGGGCCGGCGCGCTCGGTGGGGCGGGACAACAGCGACCAACCTACGCGTCCCGAGGGCCCCTGCGGGCCGCCTGAGGGGGCCCGGACGGCACTCTCGGGCGGGAAATCTCGTGAATTGTCGACAAAGCGTCAATCCTGCCGTCCGGGCGGGCATCCGAGGCCGCGTCAGGCCGTCGCGGGGTCAGCCGCTCGAACCGCCGAGGTCGTTCACCCAGCCCTTGACGGTGTCGAACCAGCCCACCACGTTGTCCCAGTAGTGCGGCAGCGGCGTGAAGTGCCACAGCGCGAACCCGGCCACCGTCAGCACGACCAGGACCAGCAGGCAGCCCTTGAGGCAGCCGAGGCCCGGGATGTACATCCGGTTGCGGCTGCGCGGACGGCGCTCGCGCGGCGGGGCGCTCTCGCGGCGCGGGGGCTCGTACGGCTCCTCGCGGCGCTGCGGGGGCTCGCGGTGCTGCGGGGCCGGCGGCTCGCTGCGGCGGGGCGCCGGGGCGGGGGCGGGCGGCGGCGGGTAGCCGCCCTGGGGCTGGCCGTAGCCCGAGGGGGCCTGCCGGTAGCCGCCGGGCGGCTGAGGGCGGGCACCGGGGGCGTTCTGGCCGCCCTGCTGGGCCGCCTGGCGGGCCTGGCCCCTCTGATTGGCCTGGTAGGGCGGCGGGGCGACGGGCGGGCGCTGGGAGTAGCCGGGGGGCGGCGGCGGTCCCTGGCGGCGCTGGTCGGGGCGGTAGCCGGCCGGGGGCGGGGGCTGCTGGCCCGGGTAGCCGGGCTGGGCGGGGTGGCCCTGCTGGCCGGGGTGACCGGGCTGGCCGGAGTGCCCGGGGTGGCCCTGCTGCGCCTGGTAGGGCGGCGGGGCGACCTGCGGGTCCTCGAAGTCCTCCGGGCCGAAGTAGCCGACCTGGGTCTGCTGGTTGCGGTCGCGGGCCGCGCGCAGCTGCGTCTGCCAGGGGTGCGGGGTCTCCTCCTGCGGCGCGGCGGGCGCGCCCGGCATCCCCGGCGGCGGGGGCGGCACGGCGCCGGCCGGCATCACCCGGGTGCTGTCCTGGGCGCCGTACGGGGGCGCGGGCGGCGGCTGGGTGCCCATCACCCGGGTCGCCGCGGCCGGGTCGTACTGCGGGGCGGAGCCGCCGGGCAGCACCTGGGTGCGGTCCTCCCCCGTCGGGGCGACGGCGGGCAGGGTGCCGGGGACGGCCGTCGGCTGCGGGTCGGGCAGCAGCAGGGCGCCCACCGCGAGCGCCTCGTCCACCGCCGCCGGGGAGGCGTGCACACCGACCCCGGCCGCGACCACCCGCAGGGCGCGGGCCAGCGAGGTGGCGCTCGGCCGCTGTGCCGGGTCCTTGCGCAGGCAGCGCTCGATCACCGTCCACAGCGGCTCCGGCATGGTGCTGGGCCGCACCGGCTCCTGCGCGAGGTGCGCCTGGAGGACGGCGAGGGCGCTGTCGCCCTGGAACGGCTGGCGGCCGGTGACCAGCTCGTACAGCATGATCCCGGCGCCGTAGACGTCCACCGCGGAGGTCTGCGGGCGACCCTCGGCGCCCTCCGGGGCGACGTAGGCGGGGGTGCCGACGAACTCGTGGGTGCGGGTGATGCCCGGGGAGTCGGCGAGGCGGGCGATGCCGAAGTCCGTCAGCAGCGGGTGCATCTGCTCGACGCCGTCCACCACGGCGGAGGCGAGCAGCACGTTGGCCGGCTTGAGGTCGCGGTGGACGATCCCGTCCGCGTGGCTGGCCGCCAGCGCGTCCGCGACCTGGGCCATCAGCAGGGAGCCGGCGATCGGGCTGAACGGGCCGTTGGCGCGCAGGTAGCGGGACAGGTCGGGGCCCTCGACGAGGTCCATCACCAGGGCCAGCAGCTCGCCCTCGACCACCAGGTCGCGGACCCGGACGATGTTGGGGTGGGTCAGGCGCAGCAGCAGCGAGCGCTCCTGCAGGAAGCGCATCACCACGTCCGGGTCGGCCGCCAGCTCCTCGCGCAGCACCTTGATCGCCACCCGCTGCCCGGGCTCGCTGCCCGGCACCTGGACGTCGGCGCGCACCACGCCGCGCCAGACGGTGCCCGTGGCACCCCGCCCGAGGGTCTCATCGAGCAGATACTTGCTGCCGACTGGCCGCACCTTGTCGTACTCCTCGCCGTGCCGCCCGCGCGGGGCGCTCCTCCGCCGGTGCGGTGAGCCTGCCGGGCCCGTGTCTGCGGCCACTCTAACGGTGCCCGTACTGGTTTTTGAGGCGCCCGGCAGAGCTTGGGAGCAGGGTTGGGGGAGAACCCCTAGGGGAGTCCCCGAGGCCGGTCGGCGGGGCCCTCGGGGAGACGGTTGACCTGACCCACCGTCGCCTCCAACATGGCGATGATCGCAAGATCGTCAAATCCGGTACCGTGCGCGGACCGTCCGTGACGGATGGCAGGATGGACACTCGCCACTCGTGTGGCCCAACGGGTCCCCGCAACCGCCCGGCGCGGCCGCGACGACACCCGGCAGCGGTACCAGGCTTCACACCAGCAGAAGGGACCCGCGGGCGAGATGCAGATCCGGCTGACCGTCCTCCGACCGCGCAGCGGCCCGGCCGCCGCCGGCTCCGCCATCCCCTACGTGGACGTGCTGGTGACCGCCCCCGTCGGCACCGCGCTCGGCGCCCTCGCGGGGGCGCTCGCCGGCGCGGTGGGCGTGCGCGGGCCCCGGGCCGCCACCCACGTGCACCTGTACGCCGGGGCGCACCGCGTGGACGAGCACACCCTCCTCGGCCACCCCCCGCTGCTCGACGGCGCCGTCCTCAGCCTCAACGAGCCCGACCCGACGGCCGACGACCCCGACGACACCCCCGCCGCCGCCGAACTGCGCGTGGTCGGCGGCCCCGACGCCGGCGGCGTCCACCGCCTGCACGGCCGGGAGATCCGCATCGGCCGCTCCGGCGAGGCCGACGTCCCGCTCGACGACCCGGACGTCTCCCGGCTGCACCTCGCCCTCCACCTCTCCGACGGCGGCCGGGTCACCGTCCGCGACCTCGGCTCCACCAACGGCACCACCCTCGACGGCCGGATCGTCCCGCCCGGGCCGCCCGAGGAGGCCGTCGCCCTGGAACCCGGCGGCCTGCTGAGGATCGGCGAGTCCACCCTCCAGCTCGCCGCCCCCGACCCGGCCGAGCCCGCGCCCGCCCGCACCGCCCTGCCCGACGGCCACGGCCACCTCCAGCTCGCCGCCCCCGGGCCCGCCCGGCCCGCGCCCGCCGTCGTCGAGCCGCCCGCCGCGCCCGAACCCGCCCCCGGCCGCAGCCGAGGGCTGTTCTCGCTGCTGCCCGGCCGGGCCGCCGAACCGCCCGGCCAGGAGAGCGCCGAGCGCCACCACGCCGCCGTACGGCTGCGCCAGACCGCCACCCAGCGCGAGCGCTTCCCCGACCTCGCCACCCTGCTGCTCAACGCCCTCGGCCCCGGCCCCCGGCTCTGGGAGCGCGGCCCCGGCCACCCCGACGCCCTCACCCTGCGCCTGGGCACCGCCGACCGCCCCGGCGGCCCCGGCACCACCCCGGGCACCCTGCTGCCCTCCGTGCCCGTCACCCTCGACCTGCAGACCGCCGGCAGCCTCGGTCTCAGCGGCCCGCGCGAGCGCCTCGACGCGCTCACCCGCGCCGTCGTCGCCCAGCTCGCCGCCCTGCACCCGCCCACCTCGCTCAGCCTCGTCGTCGTCGACGCCGATCGCTCCCGCACCCCCGAGGACCGCGCCGACACCTGGGCCTGGTCCCTGTGGCTGCCGCACCTGCGCCCGGCCGACGGCCAGGACTGCCGGCTGCTCATCGGCCTCGACGACGAACAGGCCACCGCCCGGCTCACCGAGCTCACGGCCCGGCTCAGCGGCCCCGTCGGCCTCGGCGGCCACCCCGCCACCGTCGTCCTCGTCGAGGGCCGCCCCGCCACCGAGGCCGCCCGGCAGGCCCTCGACCTGCTGCTGCGCCAGGGCCCGGCCGTCGGCATCTTCCCGATCTGCCTCGCCGAGCAGCCCGAACTGCTCCCCCGCGGCCTCGGCGCCACCGCCCTGATCACCGGCGAGGTCGGCACCCACCTCTCCCTCGACCGGCCGGTCGCGCGCGGCCGCGAGACCCTCCACGAGATCTCGATCGACGCCGTCTCCGACGCCTGGGCCGAGCGCCTCGCCCGCGTCCTCGCCCCGCTGCGCGAAGCCGCCCCCGCCTCCCGGGGCCCGCTGCCCGACGCACTGCGCCTGCTCGACCTGCTCCAGCTCGACACCGTCACCCCGGCCAAGCTCTCCGCCCGCTGGGCCGCCCACACCGGCGGCATCGGCGCGGCCACCGCGCTGCTCGGCACCACCCGGGACGAGCTGTGCACCCTCGACCTCGCCGACCCCGAACTCGCCCTCCCCTCCCCCGACCCCGGTGGTCCGCACCTGATCGTCGGCGGCGCCCGGGGCTCCGGCAAGACGGAGCTGCTGCGCACCCTGATCGCCTCGCTCGCCGTCTCCGAGCGGCCCGAGCGGCTCGCCGTCAGCATCATCGAGGGCCGGGCGCCGGGTACGGACGGCCAGGACGGCCTCGACGGCTGCACCGAGCTGCCGCACGTCACCGGGCTGGTCAACGCCGCCGCCGACCCGCGCGCCGCGCTGCTCGCGGCAGAGGCCCTGGAGGACGAACTCGCCCTGAGGGAGCGGCTGTTCGACGGGCTGGACTTCGCCTCCTGGCACGCGGCGCAGATCTTGGACAGGCAGGGTCTCGACGAGCAGGGCGTGGCCTCCGACCGCGCCCAGGTCCCCGTGCCGGCGGTGGTCGGGGGCGCCTCCGGCGCGGCCCCCCGGATCATCCCGCCGCGCTCCCCCGACTCCCCCGTCCCGGCCGCCGCGCCCTCCGGCCCCTCCCCCGCGCGCCTGGTCGTCGTCGTCGACGACTACGACGCCCTGCTCTCCCCCACCTCCCCCGCCGGCCGCCCCCTGGCCCGCGCGCTCGCCGCCGTCGCCCGCCGCGGCGGCCCGCTCGGCGTCCACCTCGCCGTCACCACCGGCCGGCCCGAGGACAGCGCCGGCACCGAGGTCGACGAGGCCGCCCTGCTGCGGATCGCCCTGCGCACCGAGGACCCGGCCGACTCCGACCTCCTCATCCACCTCGGCGACGCGGCCGCCCTCCCCGAGGACACCCCCGGCCGCGGCTACCTGCGGCTGCCTGACGGCGGCGTCACCGCCTTCCAGACCGCCCGCATCAGCGGCCGCATCCCCCGCACCGCCACCCTGCGCCCCACCGTCGTCGCCATAGACCCCCTCCAACTCGGCGCCCCGCCCGCCCGCCGCCCCGTCCGCGAACTCGGCAACGGCCCCACCGACCTCGCCCTCCTCGCCAGCGCCCTCCAACGCGCCGCCTCCCGCTGACCCCACGAACACCGAAGGGCCCGCGTCCGGTGGACGCGGGCCCTTGTCAGGTGCGGGTGCGGGTCAGGCGGTGCACTTGATGGTGCGGTTGGCGAGGGAGAGGCCGGTGACCTTGGCGTCGGTCACGGTGAACTCGTAGTTCCAGCCCTGCTGGCCCTCGACGGGGAGGGTGAAGTTGCCGAGCTTGTCCTTCACCAGGCCCTTGGAGCCGTAGGCCGCCTGGACGGCGTCCGCGGTGGAGCCGACGCCGATGCCCTCGGCGGTCTTCGCGTCGGCCGGGGCGACGAGTTCGCGCAGGCCTGAGGCGGCGAAGGAGACGCGGCCCGTGGTCTGGAAGGCCTTGTTCCTGGCCTCGCGGGCGAGCAGCAGGTCGACGCTGGACTGGGCCGCGTCGGCCATGAGCTTGGCGTCGGCGGCGGACTGCCCGGCCGAGCCGGCGGCCTGGGCGGCGATGGCCGCGGAGTCCGCCGCGGAGGCGTTCGGCGGCACGGTGGGCACCGGGGCGGGCGTCTTGGCCGCCGCCGCGTCCGCCTTCCCGTTGAGGTCCTTGAACTTGGCCTCGGTGGCCGCCTCCGCGTCCATCCGGACCTTGTCCGGCGCGGGGCCGCCCTTGTAGGCGAAGTCGGTGCAGCCGTCGAGCAGCGAGACCGGCGCCGCCTCCAGCGCGCCCCCGGCCATGGCCGCGTCCTTGGTGACGCCCGGCTTCAGCCCCCGGTAGCCCGTGGCGGCGAACGCCTCCGGGCCCTTGCTCGCGGCGGCCGTGGCCGGTGCCGCGTCGCTCTTCTTGTCGTCCTTCTTGTCGGACGAGCAGGCCCCCGCCCCGGCGGCGACCAGCGCCACCATCAGGCCCGTGCCGACCACGCGGATCGTTCCGCGGTACTTCCCCATGTCGTTGCCCCCCTTGTCGAGCATGATCACCCTAGCGAAGGTCCGGGCACGATCCGTACTCGATTACGGGTCAGGGTGCGGCCAGCCCCAGCCGCTCCCGCTCCTCCTCGACGATCCGCCGCGCCAGCTCCGCCTCCGACACGTCCACGGCCTCGGGGGCGGAGTCGGCGAGATCGCTGCGCCGGGCGTAGGCGGCGAAGAGCCGGTCCTTGCGGGTGAGCGCCCGCACCATCGCCGCGTCCACGCCCTCCACGCTGAGCAGCCGGTGCACCCGGACCGTCCTGGTCTGGCCCATGCGGTGCGAGCGGGCCACCGCCTGGCGCTCCAGGGAGGGCTTGATCTGCGGCTCGCAGAGGATCACCACGGACGCGGCCTGGATGTTGAGCCCGACCCCGCCCGCCTCGATCTGGCTGAGCAGCACCGCCGGTCCTTCGACGGCCGTGAACTCGTCCACCAGCTCCTGCCGCCGGGCCGCGCCGACCCCGCCGTCGATCGGGCCGAGCACGGCGCCGCGCCCGTCCAGCCGCGCGGCGACGGCGGCGAGCACCGCCCGGAAGCAGGAGAAGACGACCACCTTGCGGCCGTTCTCCCCCGCCTCGGCGACGATCTCCTCCAGCCGCCGCAGCTTCGCCGACCCCTCGGGGTCGGCGTACGCCGCGCGGCGCATCGGCATCAGGTGTCCGGTGGCGACGGCCTCGCGGTAGGCGTCCCGGTCGGTGGGGCTGAACTCCTCCCACTCGTCCGTCTCGATCAGGTCGGGCAGTTCGGCGAGCACGTCCTCCTGGTTGCGGCGCAGGTACGCGGGGGCGACGAGCCCCCGGAACTCCTCGGCGCCGACGTTGTCGCGCCCGCGCAGCGGCTCGGTCAGCTCGGGCTGGAGGTGCTCGACCAGGTTGCGGAACTCCTCGACGCGGTTCTCCATCGGCGTGCCGGTGAGGAAGAGGACGTGCCCGGAGCGCCCGATCCACTCGGCGACGGCCCGGGAGCGCCGGGTGGCCGGGTTCTTGACGTAGTGGGCCTCGTCGACGACGAGCATCGCGGGGGCGACGGAGTCGGCCTCCAGGCTGTGCAGCCCGGCGATGCTGACCACGGCGACGCCGCCGCGCAGCCGCCACTCGTCGAGGTGGAGGGCGCGGTCCGGGCCGTGGAGCAGGTACGCCCCGAGGGTGCTGCGGCGTTCGACCTCCCGCGCCCAGTTGATCATCACGCTCGCCGGGCAGACCACCATGAAGTGCGTCCCGCCGCCGGATCTCAGGTGGGCGAGGGCGGCGATGGCCTGGATGGTCTTGCCGAGGCCCATCTCGTCGCCGATGATCACCCGGCGCTGGGCGAGCGCGAACCGGGCGCCGAACTCCTGGTACCCGCGCAGCGAGACCCGCCGGTGCCGGTCGTCCAGGGGCTGCTCCCGTACGCGCTCCGCCACCGCGGCCGGCAGGTTCCCGTGCGCCGCGGCTCCCGCGGCGCGGCGGCCGGCCACCTCGGCGAGCACGCCGTAGTACTCGGAGGCGCGGATCTCGAAGTCGATCCACGCCTCGGCGTCCGAGGGGTGGACCCGCAGCAGGTCGGTGGCGGCCTGGGTGAGCAGCAGCGCCGTGCCGTCCGCCTCGGCCGTCTCCAGCAGTTCGCCCGTGCGCCGGACGGCCCCGGCGGCCTCCTCCCGTCGGCGGCGCCCGGCGAACAGGCCGCGCAGCCGGCTGGTGGCGGGCCCGGCCACCACGAGGAGGCCGGGCAGTTCCGCGTCGAGGGCCTCGGCGTCGCGCAGGGCCCGGGCGAGTTCGGGTCCGGCGGCGACGAGCGGGCCGAGGGCCCGGACGAGCGCGGTGGAGTCGGCGTCCTGCCGCTCGACGTCCAGCCGGACGGCGAGGCCCTGCGCCGCCGCCTCGGCCAACCGCCGCGCGGCGGCCTTGAGTTGGGCGACGGTGGTGTCCCCGATGCCGTTGACGCCGCGCAGTTCGTAGGCGGTGGCCTCGTGCACCTGCCGCACGTCGGTGTAGCCGGCCCGCTCCAGCAGGACGGTCCGCAGGCCCCCGCCGGCGACCTCCCGCAGCCGGGAGAGCGGCATGGCCGCCAGCCGTTCGGCGGCGAGCGCGGCCGTCAGCGGCTCCAGCGCGGCGCGGACGGCCTGCTCGGCCTCCGCCCGGACGGCGAGCAGCGACCGCGCCGCCTCCAGCAGTTCCCCGCCCCGCCGCACCGTCTCCCGGGCCGCTCCCATCCCACCGCCCCCATCTCTCCCGGGCCGGAACCCTATAGCGATGGGGCCCGCGTCCGAAGACGCGGGCCCCACTTCACTCGCCGTACGACGTCAGCGCATCGAACCCGTGCGCAGCAGCGTGCGGATGACCCGCATGGCCACCGACAGGCTGGACAGCTCGTAGTTGTCCGAACCCCTTATGTCGTCGAGGGTGCTCTTCGCCCGGTTCAGCAGGGTGGAGTTGAGGTCCGCCCAGGCGGTGTAGCGCTCCTCCGGGGTGGCACCCTCGGGGCCGCAGGCGAGGATGTCGGCGGTCAGCGCCGCGTGCGCCGCGAAGAGGTCCTCGCGGATCGCGGCCCGGGCCATCGACGACCAGCGGTCGGTGCGGGGCAGGTCGATGATGCGGTCGAGCAGGTGCGAGATCTGCAGGCGGTCGCCCAGGTCGTAGTACAGCTCGGCGACGTCGGCGACGTCCTTGCCGGAGCGGTCCGCGACCTCGGTGATGTCCAGGATCGGGAAGACCGAGGACAGGCCCGCGATGCGGGTGGCCAGCTCCTCCGGCACCCCGGCGCCGGCGAGTTCGCCGTAGATCTTCTCGTACCAGGCCAGGTCCTCGCCGCGCAGCGGCTTGGGCAGCGAGCCCCAGACCTGGGCGATCCGGTCGTGGAAGAACTCGATGGTCGCGGCGATGTCGAGCGGCTGGCGGCGGTTGTTGAGCATCCACCGGGTGGCGCGCTCGACGAGGCGCCGCGAGTGCAGGCGCATCTTGGTCTGGACGCGCGCGGGGACCTTGTTGTCCAGGCCCTCGATCTCGGCCCAGATCTCCTCCAGGCCGAAGACGGCCCGCGCGGCGGTGTGCGTCCGGGCGATCTCCTCGTACGTGGCGCCGGTCTCCTCCTTCAGGCGGAAGGCGAAGGTGCAACCACCGCGGTTGATCGTGTCGTTGACGATCAGCGTGGTGATGATCTCGCGGCGCAGCGCGTGGTTGTCGATCGCGTCGGCGAACCGCGCCCGCAGCGCGCTGGGGAAGTAGTCGTGCAGCGCGGCGCGGAAGTACGGGTCGTCGGGCAGGTCGGTGGCGAGCAGCTCGTCGGCCAGGATGATCTTGGTGTAGGCGAGGAGCACGGACATCTCGGGCTGGGAGAGCCCGCGGCCGTTCTGCTGGCGCTCGCGGATCTGGCGCTCGGCGGGCAGGAACTCCAGGCCCCGGTCGAGGCGGCCGGCCGCCTCGAAGCGGTTGATCATCCGGGAGTGGACGTTGACCATGCTGTGCGCCTGGGCGACGGCGTTGGCCAGGACGACGTTCTGCGCGTAGTTGTTGCGCAGCACCAGGTGGCCGACCTCGTCGGTCATCTCGGCGAGCAGGGCGTTGCGCTGCTTGACCGTCATGTCGCCGTCGGCGACGACCTGGTTGAGCAGGATCTTGATGTTGACCTCGTGGTCCGAGGTGTCCACGCCGGCCGAGTTGTCGATGGCGTCGGTGTTGATCCAGCCGCCGCTGCCCTCGGGGCCGCCGAGCGCCGCGTACTCGATGCGGCCGAGCTGGGTGCAACCGAGGTTGCCGCCCTCGCCGACGACGCGGGCGCGGAGCTGCTCGCCGTTGACGCGGATGGCGTCGTTGGCCTTGTCGCCGACCTCGGCGTTGGTCTCGGCCGAGGCCTTGACGTAGGTGCCGATGCCGCCGTTCCAGAACAGGTCGACGGGCGCCTGGAGGATCGCCTTCATCAGCTCGGCCGGGGTGAGGCGGCTCGCCTCGACGCCCAGCGCGGCGCGGACCTGCGGGGTCAGCTGGATCGACTTCGCCGAGCGGGGGTGGACCCCGCCGCCGGCCGAGATCAGCGACTTGTCGTAGTCGTCCCAGGAGCTGCGCGGCAGGTCGAACAGGCGGCGGCGCTCGGCGTACGAGACGGCCGCGTCCGGGTTCGGGTCCAGGAAGATGTGGCGGTGGTCGAAGGCGGCGACCAGGCGGATGTGCTCGCTGAGCAGCATGCCGTTGCCGAAGACGTCGCCGGACATGTCGCCGATGCCGACGACGGTGAAGTCCTCGGACTGGGTGTCGACGCCGAGTTCGCGGAAGTTGCGCTTGACCGACTCCCAGGCGCCGCGGGCGGTGATGCCCATGCCCTTGTGGTCGTAGCCGGCCGAGCCGCCGGAGGCGAAGGCGTCGCCCAGCCAGAAGCCGTACGACTCCGCGACGCCGTTGGCGATGTCGGAGAAGGTCGCGGTGCCCTTGTCGGCGGCGACGACCAGGTAGGTGTCGTCCTCGTCGTGGCGGACCACGTCGGCCGGGTGGACGACCTCGCCGGCCACCAGGTTGTCGGTGATGTCCAGCAGCGCCGAGATGAACGTCTTGTACGAGGAGACGCCCTCGGCCAGCCAGGCGTCGCGGTCCACCGACGGGTCCGGCAGCTGCTTGGCGACGAAGCCGCCCTTGGCGCCGACCGGCACGATGACGGTGTTCTTGACCATCTGGGCCTTGACCAGGCCGAGGATCTCGGTGCGGAAGTCCTCGCGCCGGTCGGACCAGCGCAGACCGCCGCGGGCGACCTTGCCGAAGCGCAGGTGCACGCCCTCGACCTGCGGCGAGTACACCCAGATCTCGAACGCCGGGCGCGGGGCCGGCAGGTCCGGGATGGCCTGCGGGTCGAACTTCATCGACACGTAGGAGTGCCAGGCGCCGGAGCCGTCGTGCTGGAAGAAGTTGGTCCGCAGCGTGGCCTTGATGAGGTTCAGGAAGGAGCGCAGGATGCGGTCCTCGTCCAGCGACACGACCTCGTCGAGCGCGCCGGACAGCTCCTCCAGGATGCCCTCGGTCAGCTCGTCAGCGCCCAGGCGGTGGCTCGGGCTGAGCCGGGCCTCGAACAGGTTGACCAGCAGCCGCGTGGTGTGGGTGTTGTTGCGGAGCGCGTCCTCCATGTAGTCCTGGGAGAACGTGGAGCCCGCCTGGCGCAGGTACTTGGCGTAGGCGCGCAGCACCGTCGCCTGGCGCCAGTTGAGCCCGGCGGTGAGGACCAGCTCGTTGAAGCCGTCGTTCTCGGCCTTGCCCGTCCAGGTGGCCGCGAAGGTCTCCTGGAAGCGCTCGCGGGCCTCGTCGGTGAGCTCGGTGGCCTCGCGCAGCTTGAGGCCGAAGTCGTACACCCACGCGGTGGTGCCGTCCGAGCGGCGCAGCGCGTACGGGTGCTCGTCCAGCACCTCGACGCCCAGGCGCTGGAGGACGGGCAGGACCTCGGTGAGCGAGATCGGGCCGCCGACCCGGTAGATCTTGAAGCGGCGCTCGTCGTCGCCGGCGCCGACCGGCTGGTACAGGTTCAGGCGGAAGTCGCCCTCGCCGTGCAGCGACTCGATCTGCTTGATGTCGGCGACGGCGGTGCGCGGCGGGAAGTCGGCGCGGTAGCCGTCGGGGAAGGCGTTGGCGTACTTGTGGCCCAGCTCGGCGGCCTTCTCCTCGCCCAGCTCGGTGTGCAGCTGGTCGTGGAAGCCGTCCATCCAGAACCGGGCGGCCTCGGCCAGGCGGTTCTCGATGCGCTCGATGTCGCTGTCGGTGAGCTGCGGCAGCGCGGTGCCGGGGGCGACGCGGACGACGAAGTGCAGACGGGTCAGCACCGACTCGGTGGCGTACACCGTGTAGTCGATGGTGGCGCCGTTCAGCTCCTCCTTGAGGATGTCCGTGATCAGCAGCCGGATGCGCGTGGTGTAGCGGTCGCGCGGCAGGTAGATGAACGCGGAGAAGTAGCGCCCGTACTCGTCCTGGCGCAGGAAGAGGCGCAGCTTACGGCGTTCCTGCAGGTAGAGGACGCTGGTGGCGATGGAGAGCAGCTCGGAGGCCGGGGTCTGGAAGATCTCGTCCCGGGGGAAGGTCTCCATGATCTGCAGCAGGTCGCGGCCGTCGTGGCTCTCGCTGGAGAAGCCGGAGCCGTCCAGGACGGCCTGCACCTTGCGGCGCACGACCGGGATCCGGGTGACGGACTCGGTGTACGCGGCGGAGGAGAACAGGCCGAGGAAGCGGCGCTCGCCGATCGGCTCGCCGGCGGCGTTGAACTTCTTCACGCCGACGTAGTCGAGGTAGGCCGGGCGGTGGACGGTGGAGCGGCTGTTGGCCTTGGTGAGGACGAGCAGCTTCTTCTCGTGGGCCTTGGCGCGCACCGGGGCGGAGAGCCGGCCGAAGGCCTCGGAGACGGGGTGGTGGGCGCTGTCGTGGCCGTGCGGATCGGCGCGCAGGATGCCCAGGCCCGTCCCGGCGACGGCCTTGAGGACCTCTTCGCCCTCGTGCTCGACCAGGTCGTACTCGCGGTAGCCGAGGAAGGTGAAGTGGTCGTCGGCGAGCCAGCGCATCAGCTCCCAGGCCTCGCCGACCTCCTGCTCGGGCAGGGCGGCCGGGGGCTCCTCGGCCAGCTCGTCGGCCAGGCGCAGCGCGCTGTCGCGCATCTTGCCCCAGTCCTCGACGACCTCGCGGACGTCGCCGAGGACGCGCCGCAGGCTGGACTCGATGGTGCGCAGGTCCTCGCGGTCGGTCTCGCGGTCGATCTCGATGTGCATCCACGACTCGACGGTCGCGTCCTCGGGCCACTCGGTGCCGACGGCCTGGCTGCGGGAGCAGGCGTCGACGTCGAGGATCTCCAGGAGCTTGCCGGTGATGTCACGGCGGACGAGCAGCTGGGGGTGGATCACGATGTGGATCGCGCGGTCCTGGCGGGACAGCTCGTTGGTGACGGAGTCGACCAGGAAGGGCATGTCGTCGGTGACGACCTCGACCACGGTGTGGCCGCAGGACCAGCCGTTCTCCTCGACCGAGGGGGTGTGCACCCGCACCTCGGCCGTGCCCTGGGGGCGCTTGAGGCCCAGGCGGTAGTGGGAGGCCGCCGCGCCGTACACGTCGACCGGGTCGCGGTCGACCAGGTCCTCGGGCGCGGTGTGCAGGTAGTAGTGGTGCAGGTACGCGGTCAGAGCGCCGTTGCTCAGACCCTCCCCCGGCGCCGCTCCCCCCACCTGGCTGTTCTCAGCGGCTGCGGCTGCCTTCTTGAGCAGTTCGGCCTTGGCTGCGTCCAGCTTGGTCTGCATGACTTCTTGGCTCCTGTCGCGCGCCGTTGCGTGACTCGGTGGTGTGTGGATGTACACCGACGGGTCTATCGCAATCCTGCCGCACCATCCGACTGAAAGGGGCTCATGGCACGCATGAAACGCCCGCACAGTGGGTAGGACGATTCGTCCTGCGAAAGCCACCCGACGACGCCAGCCAGCCTAACCGGATCAATCGAAGGTGGACAGGGACAGGTAGGCGCAAAGCCGCAGGATGTCCGGTCCGTCCTGGACACCATGTCCAATCCGGAGCCCGATGTTCGCTTTCAGCCCATATGCGGGTAACCGGAAGTGGTCGCAGGGACGAAGGTCTCCTTGATGGCCCGCGCCGAGGTCCAGCGCAGCAGGTTCTGGGCGGCGCCCGCCTTGTCGTTGGTGCCGGAGGCGCGGGAGCCGCCGAAGGGCTGCTGGCCGACGACGGCCCCGGTGGGCTTGTCGTTGATGTAGAAGTTGCCCGCGGTGAACCGCAGCGCCTCGACGGCCTGGGCGATGGCGTAACGATCCTGCGCGATCACCGAGCCGGTCAGCCCGTACGGGGCTCCGGCGTCGACCCGGCCCAGCACGTCGTCCCAGCGGGAGTCCTCGTAGACGTGGACGGCGAGGATCGGCCCGAAGTACTCGGTGCGGAAGATCTCGCCCCGGTGGTCCGAGGAGACCAGGACGGTCGGGCGGACGAACCAGCCGATCGCGTCGTCGTACTGGCCCCCGGCCGCCAGCTCGACGGTCGGGTCCGCCTTCGCCCGCTCGATCGCGGTGCGGACCTTCTCGAAGGCCCGCCTGTCGATCAGGGCGCCCATGAAGTTGGACAGGTCCGTCACGTCGCCCACCGTCAGGGCGTCGATCTCCGCGAGGAGGTCGTCCTTGATCCGCTGCCAGAGGCTGCGCGGCAGGTAGGCGCGGGAGAGCGCCGAGCACTTCTGGCCCTGGTACTCGAAGGCGCCGCGGACCAGGGCCGTCCTCAGGATGTCCGGGTCGGCCGAGCGGTGCGCCAGCAGGAAGTCCTTGCCGCCGGTCTCGCCGACGATCCTCGGGTAGGTGCGGTAGCCGCCGATGTTCGCCCCGATGGTCTGCCAGAGCGACTGGAAGGTGGCGGTGGAGCCGGTGAAGTGCAGCCCCGCCAGCGCCGGATCGGCCAGCGCCACCGGGGAGACCTGGAGGCCGTCGCCGGTGACGAGGTTGATCACCCCGGGCGGCAGGCCGGCCGCCTCCAGCAGCCGCATCAGGTGGTACGCGGCCAGGGTCTGCGTCGGCGCGGGCTTCCACACCACGGTGTTGCCCATCAGCGCCGGGGCGGTGGGCAGGTTGCCCGCGATCGCCGTGAAGTTGAACGGGGTGACCGCGTAGACGAAGCCCTCCAGCGGGCGGTGGTCGACCCGGTTCCAGACGCCGGGCGAGGAGATCGGCTGCTCGGCCAGGATCTGCCGGGCGAAGTGCACGTTGAAGCGCCAGAAGTCGATCAGCTCGCAGGCGGAGTCGATCTCGGCCTGCTGCGCCGTCTTGGACTGGCCGAGCATCGTGGCGGCGTTCAGCGTCTCGCGCCACGGCCCGGCCAGCAGCTCGGCCGCGCGCAGGAAGACCGCCGCCCGGTCGTCGAAGGAGAGCGAGCGCCACTGCCGCCCGGCCGCCAGCGCCGCGTCCACCGCCGCCCGGGCGTCCTCCCGGGTGGCGTTGCCCAGCACGCCCAGCTTGGCGGCGTGGTGGTGCGGCTGGACGACGTCGATCCGCTCACCCCCGCCGAAGCGCTGCTCGCCGCCGATGGTCATCGGCAGCGGCACCTGCTCGGCCGCCAGCTCGTCCAGCCGCCGCAGCAGCCGGGCCCGCTCCGGGGTGTTCGGCGCGTACGTGAGCACCGGCTCGTTGACCGGGGTCGGCACCTCGGTGACTGCGTCGATGGGCATGACGGCTCCGTCCTGGCGGCTGGTGGCGGGGGTCACCGTCCAGCCTGACCAGGCGGGGCGCGATCCGCCCGTTCAGACACGCGGACGGCGGACGTGGCGCCCGCCACTCGCGGGCGGGCCCGTCTTGTCGGTCAGCCCGGATCAGCGTGCGGCGTTGGGGTGCGTGCATCGCAAGGCGGAGGAGGGAGCCACTGCGGTGGGGGCACCTCCCAGCCGCCAGGCTGGGGGACATTGGCGACCGACGACAACGCGGCGAGGTGCGTGCCCCGGCGTCGCACGCCCGGGAAGACCGGCAAGACGGGCCCTAACCCGCCAGCCGTCCGGCCAGCTCGACGGCCTCGGCCAGGCTGTCCACCACCGGGACGCCGACCGGCTCCAGCTTCTCCCTGGTGTGCGAGCCGCCCGTGTACAGCACCGCGTGGGCGCCCGCCTCCAGCGCGGCCAGGGCGTCGTCCGCCGCGTCGCCGATCAGCACGGTCCGGGCCGGGTCCACCCGGCCCGCCAGCTCGGCCAGGTGCCGGGTCAGGTGCTCCGCCTTCTTCCCGCCGGACGGGCCGCTGCGGCCGTCCACCCGCAGGAAGCTGCCGGTCAGCCCGAAGCCGTCGACCAGCGGCACCAGCTTCTCGTGCTCGTACATCGACAGCAGCGACTGGCTGTTGCCCGCCTCCCGCCAGAGCGCCAGCAGCTCCCGCACGCCGTCGGTCAGGCCGCAGGCGGGGCTGAGCTGGACGTAGCGGTCGTGGAAGGCGTCGTCCAGCCGCGACCACTCCTCCCGCGAGGGCAGCCGGCCGAGCAGCCGCTCGTAGAAGCGGGGGATCGGGACCTCGTACTGCTCGCGGTACTCCTGCAGCGTCATCGGGCCGACACCGATGGTCGCGAAGGCGGCGTTGCTGGCGCCGAGGACGGCGTCCATGTCGTGGAAGAGGGTGCCGTTCCAGTCCCAAACGATGTGAGTGCGCACGAGGTCCTACGGTAAACGGGACGGCCGACACCCGGGTAGGGCGGGCGTCACTGCTGGAAGGGGCTCAGCTCCCAGGCGTTCGCGCCGATCGGGTAGTGGTACTGCGGCCGGCCCTTGAGCGCGCTGGTGCGGAACGGTTCGCCGTCGCCGAGGCCGACGGAGAGCGTGCCCTTCCGGCTGCCGCTGGACCACTCCAGTTCCAGGTACCAGCTGACGTCGTGGGACTTGGTCTCGGCGTTGACCTCGATGACCTCCGGGTCCCGCTCGCTCACCTTGAGCGGCAGTCCGCTCCGGCCCCCGCTCACGACCGGACGGGGGCGGGGCGCGTCCAGGTCGAGGTCGTACGACTGGCGGCCGACCCCGCCGCCGCAGCCCTCCCCCACGGCGTAGGCGTTCCAGGCCAGCGGGGCCGCGATCCGGGCGATGCGGACGTTGAGGGCGGTCAGCACCACGGTCTCGCTGCCGGTGCCCTGCACCGTGAGCTTGATGGACTGGTACTGGCCGGGGACCGCCCCGAGATCGGAGGCCCAGCCGGGGACGTCCAGCACCTCGGGCGGGCGGGGGACCTGCGACGGCGGGCGGTCGACGAGGAACCGGTCGCACGCGGAGTCCCAGCCGGACGGGCGGACGGCGACGGTGATCGGGGCGCTCTCGCCCCGGTCGGTGGCACTCGGCGTGGCGCCGGAGGTCGGGTCCGCGGCCGTAGCGGGGGCGCGCTCGGGGTCACCGGTCGCGCGGTCGGTGGCGACGGCCCCGACGGCGGCGAGCACCGCGACGGCCGCGACGGCCGCGAGGACGCCCCGGTGGACGCGGCGCCGCTTCAGTACGACGACGTCCCCCGCGGCCGGCCGCGCTTCCGGTCCGGCCACCGGTTCGACCTCGGCTTCCGGTTCGACCTCGGCTTCCGGTTCCGTGCGGGGCTCCGGTGCCCCGGGGGCGGAGGCCTGCCGGTTCCCCCGCGCCGCGTCGGCGGCGGCCCACAGCCGGTAGAGCTCGGTGTGTTCCTCCGGTGTCGCCCGGCACACCCGCGCGAAGCGCTCCAGGGGAGCGAACTCCACCGGCGTCGCGTCGCCGTTGCAGTAGCGGTGCAGGGCCGACGTGCTCACGTGCAGTCTCTTCGCCAGCGCGCCGTAACTGAGCCCCGACCGGCTCTTCAGCTCCTGGAGCAGCCCCGCGACCGCGTCCGTCGACTCCCCGATCCCCTCCGGCACCGGTCCTCCCCCCGCTCGTGCCCCGTCCCGGCTCCCCGCCGAGGCGTCCCAGGCAGGTTACGTCTCCCCAGTTCAACCGCGGTAGGGGCGTCCCGGCGTCCCTGATCACCGGCCCACCGTTGCGGCCGGGACGAACCGGCGCGGAAGCTGACGCCGAACACCGAGAGGGAGCGAACCTGTGAGCACTGTACGGACGGCCCCGGCCGCGATACGCACCAACGACCGTCTGCGCCGCGGTGCGGTGGCACTGGCGATGGGCGGGGTCCTGCTGATGTCCGCGGCCTGCGGCGACGACAAGGACAAAGCCCCTGAGGCCGCCACCGCCGCCACCACCGCCACCACCGCCACCGACGCGCCCGGCGGGGCCGCCACGGCGGAGACGCCGAAGACCTCGGCCGCGGTGCTGAACGTGGAGCCGAAGGACGGGTCCCAGGCGGTCGCACCGACCGCGCTCCAGGTGTCCGTCTCCCAGGGCAAGCTCACCGCCGTCGCCGTGACCGACAAGAACGGCAAGGCCGTCCAGGGCTCGATCACCCCGGACGGCACCGGCTGGAAGCCCTCCGCCGCGCTCGCCCCCGGCACGGCGTACACGGTGAACGCCCAGGCGAAGGACGCCACCGGTCTGGTCTCAGCGATCACCAGCGCCTTCACCACCGCGGCGGCCGGCAAGCAGGTGTCCACCAACGACAACATCGCCGACGGCCAGACCTACGGCGTGGGCATGATCGTCAAGGTGGACTTCAGCAGCAAGGTCGTGAACAAGGACGCCGTCGCCAAGGCCATCACCTTCGAGACGGACAACGGCACCGAGGTGAAGGGCCACTGGTTCGGCGACAACCGGCTCGACTTCCGCCCGGCGGACTACTGGAAGCCGAACACCAAGGTCACCATCCACTACCGGCTGAAGAACGTCGAGGTCGCCCCCGGCGTCTGGGGCGACGTCGACAAGGACGAACCGTTCACCATCGGCCGCTCCCAGGTCACCACTGCGGACTCCGCCAAGCACCAGATCACGATCGAGCGGGACGGCAGGTCCACCACCGTGCCGGCCACCCTCGGCGACGCCCAGCACCCCTCCTGGGGCGGGACCATGGTCATCATGTCCAAGGAGCCCATCACCCACATGGACTCCCAGACCGTCGGCATGGGCAGCGAGTACAACATCCCCGACGTCCCCCACGCGATGCGGCTGACGAGGAGCGGCACCTACCTCCACGGGAACTACTGGTACAAGGGGGACCCGTTCGGCAACGAGAACACCAGCCACGGCTGCATCGCCCTCAAGGACGTGGCGGGCGGCCGCGACACCTCCCCCGCGGGGTCGTTCTACAACAGCTCGATGATCGGCGACGTCGTCAAGATCGTGAACACCAAGGAGAAGACCGTCGCCCCCGACAACGGCCTCGGCGGCTGGAACCTCACCTGGGCCCAGTGGTAGCGGCCCCCGGGTGGGGCGGGGCGGCGGCGGGGGCGTCACCCCAGGAGGGCGGGGATCTCCTGGGTCGCGAACCAGAGCAGGTCGTGGTCCTCGGCGCCGTCCACGGTGAACTGGGCGTCCTGGTCCCCCGCGTCGGCCGCGGCCACCGCCGCCACCGCCGCCGTGACGTCCTCGACCACCTCGGCGTCGGCGACGTCCGCGTGCACCGAGGCCGCCTTCGCCAGCTTCACCGGGCCGGCCAGCACCACCCGGCCGAGCGAGGCCTGGTCCTGGTACTCGTCGCCGGGGAAGGGGCGCACGGCCGAGTCGGCCACGTCCAGCGCGACCACGACGCGGCGGCGCGGGGCCTGCGGGTCGGCCGCCAGCAGCCGCAGCGAGGACTGGGCGGCCCGGTTGAGCGCCGCGTACTCCAGCTCCTCCAGGTCGTCGCTGACGTACCACTCGCGCAGCGCCGGGGTCACGGCGTAGGCCGCGGACTCGTCCAGGGCGCCGCCCTGGTGCGCCGCCGCCAGGCCGTTCAGGGTGGTGGGCACGTACACGCGCATCGGTGGCACTCTCCGGTCTCGTCCAGCGGCACAGCTACTCAGCGCCCCAGAATAAGCGCCCGCGGGCCGGTTGTGATCACCTACCGGGCGGCCCGCAGCGCCTCCCGGGTGGTCCGCAGGGCGCTCTCCAGCACCTCGCCCCGGCGAGCCGGGTCCATCATGTTCGGGCCGATCGCCGCCAGATCGGCCGGTGTCGGGGCGAGCAGCCGCACCCGGACGCCCTCGGCCCGCAGCAGCGCGGCCTCGCGCAGCAGCTGCCGGGTGACGGCGCGGCGGTAGCGGCCGACCAGCTGCGCCAGCACGCCGCGCGGGCGCTCCCTCCCGCGCCGCCCGCGCGGAGGGCCGCCGCGCCTCGGGGCCGGACGCAGGGCCATCGGGGCGAGCACGTACACCTCCTCCAGGCCCCGGCCGAGCAGCAGGTCGGCATTGGTGGCGGACCAGCAGCCGCCGTCCACGTACGCCGAGCCGTTCAGCCGCACCGGTGCGAACCAGCCGGGGATCGCGCAGGAGGCCGTCACCGCCTCGGCGGCGGTGACGGGCGGGGCGTCCGGGTCCCCGAAGACCACCCGGTGGCCGGTGCGGTAGTCCACGGCGGCCACCCGCAGCGGCGAGGCGGCCCAGGCGTGCGGCTCCAGCAGCCCGCGCACCAGTTCGCCGACCGGCGCCAGCGAGCCGCGCCCGTGCGGCGCCACCGCCGAGACCATCGTCAGCAGCGGGTACTCGCCCGGGTGCCGCACGGCCTCCCGCAGCAGCCCCGGCGAGCCGATCCCGGCCCGGGGGCGCGGCGGGAGGGCGCCGCCGACCGCCGTGTCGTAGTCGAAGTCCACCCCGGCCAGCGGGCCCTCGGTGATCGGCAGCCCGCGCTGGTGGTCGCGCAGCTGCTCGGGGCGCACCCCGGCGGCCAGCAGCGCGGCCAGGATCGCCCCGGCCGAGGTGCCGAGCAGCAGGTCCGCCTCCCCGGGCGGGCCGCCGGTGGCCTCCTCGACGGCGCACAGCGCGCCGACCGTCCAGGCCGCGCCGAGCATCCCGCCACCACCGAGGACCAGGGCCCTCCGGGGCGGGCCCGCAGGAGAGGGCGAGCCCGCCGCCGGTGTCACCGCCACCCGTGTCGTCATCGCGGCCGCCCGTCCTCGTACGTCCTCGTACGTCCTCGTGCCGCCCCCGGTCAGGCTCCGATCCTGCGCGCCACCGCCCGGCCGGCGCAACGGGAGGGGCCGGCGGGGGCCACCCGGTCCGCCGAACCCGGCGTCCCCTTTCCGGGTCGTACGGCCCGCCCCCGCCCGTCAACCGCGTGCCGTCCGCGTGGGCCCCCGGCCGGGCGCCCCACCTGTCAATTCGCCCGGATAGGTGAACTTTCCCCGGCTTGCGCGGGACTCGAAAACGCATTGCCGCCTCGTACGGACGCCCTCCAGCCTGAGCCCGTCCGTACCCGCACCGACCGCCCGGGGAGCCGCTCGTGACCGCCCACCTCAACCGCCTCGCCACCGGCCCGCAGCACCGCCCGCGCCCCACCGGCTGCGACCAGGCCGGGCGCCGGCCCCGCCGGCCACGGGCCGACTGCGCGGCCGCCGTCGCCGCCACGCCCGAGGAGCACGACGCCCGCGCCCTGGCCGGCCGCTTCGCCCGGCAGCTCGTCGAGGTGCTCACCGGCGTGCGCCCCTCCGGCCAGCTGATGCGGCACACCACCCTGGACGGCTACGGGCAGCTCGCCTCGCTCGTCCGGGTCGGGGCGCTGCGCCGGGGCGGCCCGGCCGACCGGCCCCGGCTCGGCCCGGTGCACGACCGCTCGCCCTCGCCCGGCGCCGTCGAGGCCTGCGTCCGGGTCGACCTCGGCCGGCGCCACCACATGGTCGCCTTCCGCCTGGAGCGCCGCGGCCCCGCCGGGCAGTGGCGGTGCACCGCCGTGGAGGCCCGGTGAAGGCGTTCCCGGCTCGGCCCCGGTACACGACGGCGCAGGGCGCCGCCCCCGTCGGGGAACGGCGCCCTGCGCGGTGTCCTGCGGGCGGATCAGCCCTTGCGGCGGCGGCCCTTGGCGGACTTGGCGGCCTTGCGGCGCTCGGCGCGGGTCAGCCCGTCGCTCTCGTCCTCCGGCGCCAGGTCGTCGAAGTCACCCTCGACCACACCGCCGCCGACCTCCTCCGAGGGGGCGGTGTAGTGCAGCTTCTTCGGCTTCGGGGCCTCCAGGCCCTTGGCCTTGATCTCCGGGCGGGCGGCGGCGTCCTTCTCCAGCTTGTCGAGCACCACCGCGGCGTCCTCGAGCGGGACCTCCTCCGTCTGCTGCTCGACCTGGATCTCCACGTTGAACAGATAGGCGACGGACTCCTCCTTGATGCCCTCCATCATCGCGGTGAACATGTCGAAGCCCTCGCGCTGGTACTCGACCAGGGGGTCGCGCTGCGCCATCGCGCGCAGGCCGATGCCCTCCTGGAGGTAGTCCATCTCGTAGAGGTGCTCGCGCCAGCGGCGGTCCAGCACGGCCAGCACCACGCGACGCTCCAGCTCGCGCAGGATCTCCTCGCCGAGCTGGTCCTCGCGGGCGCCGTACTGCCCCTGGACGTCCTCCTGGAGGACCTTGATCAGGAACTCGGGGGTCAGGCCGGCCGGGCCCCCGACCTCCTCCTCCAGCTCCGCCAGGTCCAGCGAGAGCGGGTAGAGCTGCTTGAGCGCCGTCCAGAGCTTGTCGAGGTCCCAGTCGTCCTCGAAGCCCTCGCCGGTCGCGGCCCGGACGTACGCCTCGATGGTGTCGTCCATGAAGTGGCCGACCTGCTCCTGCAGGTCCTCGCCCTCCAGGACGCGGCGGCGCTCGCCGTAGATGACCTCGCGCTGGCGGTTGAGGACCTCGTCGTACTTGAGGACGTTCTTGCGGATCTCGAAGTTCTGCTGCTCGACCTGGGTCTGCGCGGAGGCGATCGCCCGGGTGACCATCTTCGACTCGATCGGCACGTCCTCGGGCACGTTGGCCATCGAGAGCACGCGCTCGACCATGCCGGCCTTGAACAGGCGCATCAGGTCGTCGCCCAGCGACAGGTAGAAGCGGGACTCGCCCGGGTCGCCCTGACGGCCGGAGCGGCCGCGCAGCTGGTTGTCGATCCGGCGGGACTCGTGGCGCTCGGTGCCGAGGACGTAGAGGCCGCCGGCCTCCTTGACCTCGTCCTGCTCCGTCTTGACGGCGGACTTGGCCTTCTCCAGCGCGTCCGGCAGGGCGGCCCCGTACTCCTCCGGGTTGTCCGCCTCGGTCAGCCCGCGCTGTGCCAGCTCGGCGGAGGCCAGGTGGTCGGGGTTGCCGCCGAGCATGATGTCGGTGCCGCGGCCGGCCATGTTGGTGGCGACGGTGACGGCGCCCTTGCGGCCGGCCTGCGCGACGATCTGCGCCTCGCGCTCGTGGTGCTTGGCGTTGAGCACCTCGTGCGGGATGCCGCGCTTGCGCAGCTCCTGCGACAGGTACTCGGACTTCTCGACCGAGACGGTGCCGACGAGGACGGGCTGGCCCTTCTCGTGCTTCTCGGCGATGTCCTCGACGACGGCGGCGAACTTCGCCGGCTCCGACTTGTAGATCAGGTCGGGCTGGTCGATGCGCAGCGGCGTCTTGTTGGTCGGGATCGGCACGACGCCGAGCTTGTAGATCTGGTGGAACTCGGCGGCCTCGGTGGTGCCGGTACCGGTCATGCCCGCGAGCTTGTCGTACAGGCGGAAGAAGTTCTGCAGGGTGATGGTGGCCAGGGTCTGGTTCTCGTTCTGGACCTCCACCCCCTCCTTGGCCTCGATCGCCTGGTGCATGCCCTCGTTGTAGCGGCGGCCGGCCAGGATGCGGCCGGTGTGCTCGTCGACGATCATGACTTCGCCGTTCATGACGACGTAGTCCTTGTCCGCCTTGTAGAGCTCCTTCGCCTTGATGGCGTTGTTCAGGAAGCCGACCAGCGGGGTGTTCACCGACTCGTAGAGGTTGTCGATGCCGAGGTAGTCCTCGACGCGGGTGACGCCCTCCTCCAGGATGCCGACGGTGCGCTTCTTCTCGTCGACCTCGTAGTCGCGGTCGATCTTCAGGCGCAGCACCAGCTTGGCGAAGTCGGCGTACCACTTGGTCGCCTGGTCCGCCGGGCCGGAGATGATCAGCGGGGTGCGGGCCTCGTCGATGAGGATCGAGTCGACCTCGTCGACGACCGCGAAGTTGTGGCCGCGCTGGACGAGTTCCTCCTGCGACCAGGCCATGTTGTCGCGCAGGTAGTCGAAGCCGAACTCGTTGTTGGTGCCGTACGTGATGTCCATCGCGTACTGGCGCTTGCGCTCGGCGGGCGTCATGTTGCCCAGGATCACGCCGACTTCGAGGCCGAGGAAGCGGTGCACCCGGCCCATCCACTCCGAGTCGCGCTCGGCGAGGTAGTCGTTGACGGTGATCAGGTGCACGCCCTTGCCGGTCAGCGCGTTGAGGTACGCGGGCAGGGTGCCGACCAGGGTCTTGCCCTCGCCGGTGCGCATCTCGGCGACGTAGCCGTGGTGCAGCGCGGCGCCGCCCATGAGCTGGACGTCGTAGTGGCGCTGGCCGAGCACGCGCTTGGCCGCCTCGCGCACGGTGGCGAAGGCCTCGGGGAGGATGTCGTCCAGCGTCTCGCCGTCCTCGAGCCGCTGCTTGTACTCGTCGGTCAGCGCGCGCAGCTCGGCGTCGGTGAGGTTGACGAAGTCCTCTTCGATGGAGTTGACCTGGGCAGCAATCCGCTGCAGCTTGCGAAGGATCTTGCCCTCGCCGGCGCGCAGGATCTTGTCGAAGACGGACACTTGAGCGGGCTCCTTGCCTGTATTGGCACTGGACGACTGCACGGGGGGTCCACCCCACCGCACGGGCCATCGTATGCGAGGAGTCCAATGCCCCGGGAGGTGCGTCAGCACGCTATTCCCGTGTCACCCGCGCGAGCACATGGCCCGATAGCGCCGCCCACCGGGGCAAAACGGTCGGCGGGTCGAGGAGTTGGACGGATAACCGGATGACCGTCTTCCCCCTTGGGCGAAATAATCCGTTCATGGAAGCACTCCCCACCGAATCCGCCCCCTCTCCCGCCCCCGTGACCCTCACCACCGAGCGCCTCGTGCTGCGCGCCCCGGTGGAGTCGGACATCGACGCGATCTTCGCCGCCTGCCAGGAGTCGGAGATCCAGCGCTGGACGGTCGTCCCCGTGCCGTACCGCCGCGAGGACGCCGAGTTCTTCGTCCACAATCTCGCGGTGAACGGCTGGCGCACCGGGGAGAACCGGATCTGGGGCGTGTTCGAGCGCGGGTCCGGCGCCCTGGTCGGCGCCCAGGGCATCGTGCTGCGGGAGGGCGACAAGGGCTGCGGCGAGATCGGCTGGTGGGCGGTGAAGGAGTTCCGCGGCCGCGGCTACACCACCGAGGCCGCCCGGGCCGTCGCCCGCTACGGCCTGCGCGAGGGCGGCCTGCGCCGCCTGCAGTGGCTGGCCTACGTCGGCAACGAGGGCTCCCGCGCCGTCGCCGAGAAGGCCGGCTTCCGCTTCGAGGGCACGCTGCGCTCGTACGCCGAGCAGCGCGGCACGTTCCACGACTCCTGGGTCGCCTCGATGCTCCCCTCCGACCTGGAGGACTGACCGGGGAGCCCGCCGGCCCGGCCCCGTCACGGTTCCCTCCGTTGTCGGTCCCCCCGGCTACGCTCCCCGGCATGACCGCCGCAGCCCCCGCCCCCGTGACCGCCCTGTCCGCCGACGAGGCCCGCCGGATCGCCCTGCGCGCCCAGGGCCTGCTGGGCGCGCCGGACCGACGCTCCGGGGTGCGCGGGGTGCTGCGGCACCTGGGCGCCGTCCAGTTGGACACCATCTCCGTGCTGGCCCGCTCCCACGAACTCGTGCCCTACGCCCGGCTCGGCGCGGTCGGCCGCCCGGCCGTCGAGGCCGCGTACTGGGGCGCGGGCACGAGCTTCGAGTACTGGTCGCACGCCGCCTGCATCCTCCCCGTCGAGGAGTGGCCGCTGTTCGCGTTCCGCCGCCGCGGCTACCGCGACCGTGGCCGCGTCTGGAACCACCGGGTCACACCCGAGACGTACCGACACGTGCTCGACAAGCTGCGCGCCGAAGGACCGTTGACCTCCACCGAGCTCGGCGGCGCCAAGCGGACCAGCGAGTGGTGGGACTGGTCCGACACCAAGATCGCCGTCGAACGGGCCCTGGCCTTCGGCGATGTGGTCTGCACCGACCGCCGCAGCTGGAAGCGCGTCTACGCGCTGGCCGAACAGGCCGTCCCCGACGCCCTGTTGGGCCGCGAGCCCGACGACGAGGAGTGCGTGCGCACCCTGGTCGCCCAGGCCGGCGCCGCCCTCGGCGTCGCCACCCGGGCCGACCTCCAGGACTACCACCGGCTGCGCGCCGATCAGTTGGACGCCGTGCTCGCCGACAGCGGCCTCGTCCCGGTCGAGGTGGCCGGCTGGGGCCCCGACGGCTCCCCCGCCCCCGCCTGGGCCGACCCGGCCGCCCTGGCCACCGCCCCGCGCGGGCGCCACCGCACCACGCTGCTCTCGCCGTTCGACTCGCTGGTCTGGGACCGCCCCCGCACCGAGCGGATCTTCGGCATGACGCACCGCCTGGAGGCCTACACGCCCAAGCACAAGCGGGTGCACGGCTACTTCGCGATGCCACTGCTGGCCGGCGGCCGCCTGGTCGGCCGGGTCGACCCGGCCCGCGAGGGGCGCACCCTGGTCGCCCGTCAGGTCTCCCTCGACTCCCCCGGGCACGTCGAGGCGCTCGCCACCGCCCTGCGCGAAGCGGCCGACTGGGTCGGCTGCGAGTCGGTGCGGGTCGAGGCCCTGAACGAGGAGGGGCTGCGCCCGGCCCTGGAGCAGTTGCTCGCCGGCTGAACCGGCCGGCGGGCCGGGCGCCCGGCTCACCCTATTTCGAGGATCTTCTCCCGCATCGCGTACACCACGGCCTCCATCCTGGAGTGGAGTTGGAGCTTCTCCAGGATGTTGCGCACGTGGTTCTTCACGGTGTTCTCGCTGATGAACAGCTCCTTGGCGATCTCCCGGTTGTTCATCCCGGTCGCCACCAGCTTGAGCACCTCCAACTCCCGGTCGGTGAGCCGGGGCGCGGGCACGAGGTCCCGGTCGTCGGAGCGGCGCTGGATCATCGACTTGAACTCGGTGAGCAGCTTGGAGGCCATCGACGGGCTGATCTGCGACTGCCCGTCCGCCACCGCGCGGATCGCCGTGGCGACCTCGTCCGTGGAGATCTCCTTGAGCAGGTAGCCGGTGGCCCCCGCCTTGATCGCCTCGTAGAGGTCGGCCTCCTCGTCGCTTATCGTCAGCATGATGATCTTGGTGCTGGGCGCCACGTCCTTGATCGCCGTGCAGGCCTCGATCCCGCTGCGGCGCGGCATCCGGACGTCCATCAGGATGATGTCCGGCAGCAGGTCGGCGGCCTTCAGCACGGCCTCGGCGCCGTCCCCCGCCTCGCCGACGACCTTGATGTCCGGCTCCTCGGCGAGCACGATCTCCAGCCCCCGGCGGAACAGCGCGTGGTCGTCCACGACCAGCACGCGGATCGGCTCACCCCGGCGCGGCGCGTACGCGGGCTCCTCCTCCGGCCCCGGCGGCAGCCCGGCGACCGGCCCCGCAGCGGGCCCCAGCCCGAAGTGATCCCCCATCCGCTCCTCCCCCTTCGCGGGTCGACGTCCGCCAATCATTCCACGCCCCGCCCCGGCCCCGGTCACCCTCCGACGCCGATTGCCCCGCTTCGGGTGACCCGCCGTGCCCGGACCCGGGGGCGCCGCCCGGAACCCGCCCCCGAAAACGCCGGTGACCCCGGCGGCCGAGGCCGCCGGGGTCACCCCTCCACACTGCTCGGACGGTCAGTCCTCGTCGTCGAACCGACCGATCGCGCCGCCCGCACCGCTGGCCACACCGGCCGCCATGTCGGGCTGCACGTGGATGACACCGTAGTGGTAGCCGTGCCGGCGGTAGACGACGCTCGGCAGGCCGCTGTCCTTCTCCACGAAGAGGTAGAAGTCGTGGCCGACCAGTTCCATCTCGTAGAGGGCCTGGTCCAGGGCCATCGGGGCGGCCGAGTGGGTCTTCTCGCGGACCACCAGCGGGCCTTCGCCCTCCACCTCCAGCGATCCCATCATGGTCTTGCGGACGGCCCCGTTGGTCTCCTCCGACACCGCCGGCTCCGGCAGCGCGGCCAGCCGGGCGGTCGCCTCGGCGACGCTGATCGGGGTACGGCTGCCGTTGCCGCCCTTGTGGACCCGGCGGCGGTCGGCGGACTTGCGCAGTTGTGCGTCGAGCTTCGCGGAGGCCAGGTCGAGCGCCGCGTACGGGTCCGCAGCGGCGGCCTCCGCCCGGATCACCGGGCCACGGGTACGGAGAGTGATCTCCACCCGGTCCGACCGGTCGGCCTGACGCGGGTTGTGCTCCTTGGACACCTCGACGTCGAGGCTGATCACCTTGCCGTCGAACTTCTGGACCTTCTCCAGCTTCTCGGCCACGTGCTCGCGGAACCTCTTGGGCACCTCGGTCTTGCGGCCCTTGACGACGATGTCCACGCAGAACTCCGATCCCTCGTGCTGACGCCGATCCGGGTGCTACCGGATCGGGCTGAGACCCAGCTGGACCAGCCCGTCCACTGCCGGCCCCCCGCCCCACCGGAACCGGTGGAGGCGACTGGCCCTCACCTCACTTCCTCCCCACCAGGGACGGTTGAAACCCCCTGGAGCCTTATCGAACACCTCACACGGGCTTTTCGCCTCCCCAGCCGGGGAGGCGGACGGCAGCCCGGTGACGCGGGCGGGCCGGTCAAGCGGTAGCCCACTGTCTACCCTCGTGCGAGTGAAGCATGAGTGAATACCTGGACAACACCCCCCGTACGGCGCATTCTGTGCTCACTCTCCGTGCCGCCGTCGGGAGCACTCGTGCCCACCACCCCCACCTCTACGCCCATCCCCTCCGGTCCCGGTCGAGGGCCGCTGGGCCACGCCCTGGCCGGGCTGCTGGACGTCCTCCTCCCCGCGGACTGCGCCGGCTGCGGCGCCGAGCGCGCCCAGCTCTGCCCGGAGTGCCGCCGGGCCCTGGCCGACACCCGGCCCGCCCCCACGCTGCTGCCCTGGGCGCACGCCGCCGCCCCCTACGGCGACCCCTTCCGCCGGCTGCTGCTCGCGCACAAGGAGCGCGGCGCGCTGCGGCTGGCCGGGCCGCTCGGCGAGGTGCTGGGACGGGCGGTGCGCTCGGCGCTCGGGCCGCAGGGCGAGCGGGCGCCGGTGCTGCTCGTCCCGATGCCCTCGGCCCGCCCGGCGGTGCGCGCCCGCGGCCACGACTCCACGCTGCGCCTGGCCGGGGCCGCCGCCCGCTCGCTGCGCCGGGCGGGACTGGACGCCCGGGCCGCGCCGCTGCTGCGCCACGCCCGTCCGGTCGCCGACCAGGCCGGGCTGAGCGCGGCCGAGCGGCGCCGCAACCTGCACGGCGCGCTCACCGTGCTGCCGCGCGCCCGCGCCGCACTGAACGGCCGTCACCCGGTGCTGGTCGACGACCTGGTGACGACCGGTGCGAGCCTGGCCGAGGCCGCCCGGGCGCTGGCCGACGCCGGACTGCCCGTCCGGGCCGCCGCCACCGTCGCGGCCACCTCCGGCCACCCGGCGCAGGCCGCGCGGGCGACGGGCGGTCAGCCCGCGTAGAAGTAGGAGCTCACCTTCTCGGTCATCTGCACTTCCCGCCACTGGTTGCTGACCAGCCGGTAGACCTTGCCCTCCGTCACCGCGAGCACCGGCTGCGCCGCGGCCAGCACGCTCCCCCGGGACTCGGAGGCGGAGATGGCCAGCCAGCCGGGGCCGCTCTGCAGAGGGGTGTCACTGCTCTGCGACCCGTCCGTGCTGATGTAGTACAGCTGCTGGATCCGGTCGCCCTCCTTGCCGAGGACGAGCAGTTGGTCGGCCTCCGCCCAGGCCACCGAGGCGACGTCGGTGAGCAGCGGGGCCACCCGGCGCAGCCCGACGATCTTCGCGGTCGGCGCCTCCGTGGTCCCGCCGTGCATCACCAGGCCGAACAGCAGCGAGCGGGTCCCCGAGGCGGGGTTGCGCACCACCAGGGCGACGCGGGCGCCGTCCGAGGAGATCTTGAGCGCCTGGACGCTCTGCCCCTCCAGCCCCTCCACCGGCACGGTGTAGCTCTTGTTGCCGCGGACCATGACCACCCGCCCGCCCTGCGGGGCGCGGTCCACCACCCAGAGGTCGCCGCGGCCGTCCCAGCTGGGCGAGGCCAGGGAGTTGTCCTTGTCCCCCGCCTTCGCCGAGGTGGTCAGCACCGG
This sequence comes from Kitasatospora sp. NPDC101183, assembly GCF_044767945.1. NCBI lineage: Bacteria > Bacillati > Actinomycetota > Actinomycetes > Kitasatosporales > Streptomycetaceae > Kitasatospora > Kitasatospora sp. NPDC101183. The sequence goes on from NZ_JBIWOW010000012.1 coordinate 251,707, forward strand.
CTCGGGCATGGCGGCGGCCGAGCCGGCCGTCAGCGGCACGGAGTAGAGCAGGTGCCCGTCCCCGCTGAGCGCGGCGGCGCGCGTGCCGTCCCGAGCCACGGCGACGGTGCTCAGCGGGGGCGTCCCGGCGGGCTGCGCCTTGCCGAGCGGGCCGGGGACCGGGTCCCCGCTGTGCGAGTCGTCGGAGACCATCAGGACGCCGTTGTCGGCGCGCTGGTAGTACTTCGGCACGGGCGCCGGGGTGCCGGCGTCGTTGCGCCCGGCCGTGCAGGCGCCGCGCTTGCCCCGGAGCTCCAGCCGCTCGACCTGGCCCTTGACCTGGTCGGCGAGGGTGTAGAAGAGCTGGGTGGCCATGCGCCGGCAGGAGGTCGCGTCGCTGACGTCGATGCCGAGCTGGACGTGGGCGAGCCGGCTGTCGTCCACCGACACCTTGACGCCGCCGACGTCCTTGGGGAACTCCGTACGGGCGACCGTCTCGAGCCAGTCCGAGGGGCCGACGACCAGCGCCTTGGCGGCGGCGGTCAGCGGGTCCATCCGGCGCCGCAGGTAGATCGGGTCGGCGATCAGCACCTCCTGGCCGCCGCCGGCGGCGACGAAGGCGGAGGGGTCGGGGGCGGTGTAGAAGTACCGGTCGACCTGGCGGTAGCTGTTGCGGAAGTTGGTCTCGTTCATGACCACGCCCTGCGGCAGCTTGTCGATGCGCCACTCGCCGTCCTTGCGGACGAAGGTGAAGTCGGAGATGAACGGCTTGTTGTCCTCGAGCCGGTAGGAGTGCTTGGCGTCCACGGTGGAGGTCAGGTTCCCGGTCACGGACATCGAGACGGAGGTCTCCGTGTCGGCGGCGGTCTGGACCTTCGGGGTCAGCCGGTCGGACACCTGGATGCCGGCGTCCGGGTTCCAGGTGGCCGCGGCGCTCTCGGTCAGGTACTGCCGGGCGACGTCGTAGCCCTCGTCGGCGGTGACGGCGTCCAGGAACCCGGTCAGCAGGTCCGGCGGCTTGGCGCCCTTGGGGGGGCCCAGCGGGTAGACCCGGGCCTGCAGCAGGTTCTTGTCGGCCGAGCCCTGGGAGAGCTCGACCTTGGAGATGCCGCCGGAGTCGGGCATGGCCGCGCAGCCGCTCGCCACCAGGGCGAGGAGCAGCACGCCGGCCGGGGCCGCCGTCCGCGACTCAGTCCAGCTCGTCCTTCGCACGTTGCGACCCCTCCAGGTCCGTCCCACCCGTCACGTCCGGCTCCGCCGTCCGCTGTGCCACCGACGGCCGCCCGGGCGTCGGGTCCACCATGACCTGGGCGCCGGTGGCACCGTACCCGGCCCCCGCCGTCCGTACGTCCGAGGGGTCCGCGCGCGGACCCTCCGGGAGGCGCTGCCGGCCCAGGCCGGGGCCGATGTTCAGCACGCCGCCGAGCCCGCTGCCCAGGCCGCTGCCGAGGCCCTCGGGCGTCTCGGCCTGCTCCTCGGCCGCCGTCAGCGCGGTCGCGCCGGCCGGGGCGATGGCCCGCCGGTACGGCATGCCGTACGTGCCGAGGCCGCGGTTGTTGCGCGAGTCCTCCGGCTCCAGGCGGAACGGCGCCCGGCTGATCTCGCCGCCGCGGGTGCGCGGCAGGGTCAGCCGGAAGTGCGAGCCGCCGCCGGGCTCGCCCCAGGCCTGGAGCCAGCCGCCGTGCAGGTGCGCGTCCTCGACGGCGATGGACAGGCCCAGGCCCGTACCGCCGGTGGTCCGCACCCGGGAGGGGTCGGCCCGCCAGAAGCGGTGGAACACCCGGGAGGCCTCGCCCGGCTTGAGGCCGATGCCGTAGTCGCGCACCCCGACCGCGACGGCGCCGTCCGCCGAGCCGAGCCGGACGACCACGTCGCGGCCCTCGCCGTGCTCCAGCGCGTTGACGACCAGGTTGCGCAGGATGCGCTCGATCCGGCGGGAGTCGACCTCGGCCAGCACCGGCTCGCCGTCGCCGCGGATGACCACGGCGCTGCCCTTGGCCTCGGCCAGCGGCTCGGCGGCCTCGACGACCCGGGTGACGATCTCGCGCAGGTCGACGGGTTCGGCGTCCAGGATCGCGGCGCCGGCGTCGAAGCGGCTGATCTCCAGCAGGTCGGCGAGCAGGGACTCGAAGCGGTCCAGCTGGCCCTGGAGCAGCTCGGCCGAGCGGGCCGCCATCGGGTCGAGGTCCTCGCGGCTGTCGTAGATGAGGTCGGCGGCCATCCGCACGGTGGTCAGCGGGGTGCGCAGCTCGTGCGAGACGTCCGAGACGAAGCGCCGCTGCACCCGGGAGAGCTCCTCCAGCTGGCGGATCTGCGCCTGGAGGGCGTTGGCCATCCGGTTGAAGGACTCGCCGAGGCGGGCGATGTCGTCCGTCCCGGTCACCTTCATCCGCTCCTCCAGGTGCCCGTCCGCGAGGCGCTCGGAGATGCCGGCGGCCATGCGCACCGGGGTGACGACCTGGCGCACCACGACCCAGGCGATCGCGCCCATGAGGATCACGACGAACACGCCGGCGGTGGCCAGGGTGCCCATGATCAGGTTGAGGGTGTCGGTCTCCTGGCCGAAGGAGAAGACGTAGAACATCTGGTAGCTGTTGTTGTTCGGCCCGGAGAACTGCATGCCGAGTGCGAGGCCCGGCTCGGTGCTGCCGCCCGCCCGGTGGATCTTCGTCGCCTGGTCGAACATCTGACCGGACTCCTGGCGCACCCGGTCGCGCAGGGTGTCCGGGACGCTGGAGGGCAGGATGTCGCCGGTGTAGCGCGGCGCGAAGCCGGTGTCCGGGAGGACGGCGCCGGTGCCCGGGGCCATCGCGATCACCGAGTAGACCGTCTGCCCGCTCGCGGCCAGGTCGTTGACCCGGCGCAGCAGCCAGGTGCCGGTGTCCTCGACCGCCTGGTCGGAGGTGCCGCGCAGCCTCTGGTCCTTGGCCTCGTCGATCTTCTTCGACTCGGCCTGGAACCCGATCCTGGCCTGCTCCCGGGCGGCGCCCATCTTGGTGTCGAGCAGGCCGTTGCGCACCTGCGCCACCACGACCACGCCGAGCACCAGGACGACGGCGATCGACAGCAGCAGGGAGACCGCGACCACGCGCAGCTGGATCGAGCGGCGGTAGAGCGCCGAGGCGCGGCCCAGCGGGCGGCGCAGCTGACGGCCGAACAGCCCGAAGACGCCGCGCGGCCCGCGCCGGCGGCGGGTGGTCGAACTGAGCACGTCGCCGCGCACCGCCCCGTCGGTCGCGGAGTCCGACGGGGTGTCGTCAGGCTGGTCCGTCACGTCAGCTGGGCCCGGCCTTGTAGCCGACGCCGCGCACGGTCACGACGATCTCGGGGCGCTCCGGGTCCTTCTCGATCTTGGAGCGCAGGCGCTGGACGTGCACGTTGACCAGGCGGGTGTCCGCGGCGTGCCGGTAGCCCCAGACCTGCTCCAGCAGCACCTCGCGGGTGAACACCTGCCAGGGCTTGCGGGCCAGCGCGACCAGCAGGTCGAACTCCAGCGGCGTCAGCGGGATGCCCCGGCCGTCGCGCTTGACGGAGTGGCCGGCCACGTCGATCACCAGGTCGCCGATGGTCAGCTGCTCGGGCGTCGGCTCCTCGGCACGGCGCAGCCGGGCGCGCACCCGGGCCACCAGCTCCTTGGGCTTGAACGGCTTGGTGACGTAGTCGTCCGCACCCGACTCCAGGCCCACCACGACGTCGACCGTGTCGGTCTTCGCGGTCAGCATGACGATCGGGATGCCGGACTCCGCCCGGATCTGCCGACACACGTCGATGCCGTCCCTGCCGGGCAGCATCAGGTCGAGCAGGACCAGGTCGGGCTTGGTCTCCCGGAACGCGGCTAGCGCCCTGTCCCCATCCGCGACGAAAAACGGCTCAAAACCCTCACCACGCAACACGATGCCGAGCATCTCGGCCAGTGCGGAGTCGTCATCAACGACGAGGACGCGTCCCTTCATGCGTCCATCTTCTCATTACCGGATTGTGACCTGCCGCACAGCAGTGCCATTGCTCCACAACGGCCAAGTCCCCCGCCCCGGCAATCCGGCCATACCGGGCGAATTCCCCTGGTCGGAACGCCTCCGAACGGTCCGCCGCCCGCTTCGCGAGGCCGAGCGGGCCGCCCGATCCGATCATCAGGCCGGATACCCCTGGGGCCCGTCACGGCCCCATGGCACGATGGGCGCTGCGCGCGGGCGGAAGACCCCGCCCACGACCGCGCCCGTGCCGCCCCTCCGAGGAGCAGTGATGACCGACACCCCGGGCTGGGCCTCGCCCAGCTCGTCCGAGCCGCCCAGCGACGGCGTCCGGCCCCCGGCCGACGCACCCGCAGCCGTGCCCGGGCCGTCGGCCCCGCCGCAGAGCACCCCGCAGGCCCCCGGCTGGAACGGCCAGTACGGACAGTACGGGCAGCAGCCCGGCGCCCCCGCCCGCCCCGGCTGGGGCCGGCCCGGCGGCCAGGGCCCGTACGGCTACGGCCAGCACAGCCCCCGGCCCGGCGTCATCCCGCTGCGCCCGCTCGGCGTCGGCGAACTGCTCGACGGCGCCGTCACCACCGTCCGGAGGCACTGGCGCACCACCCTGTCCCTCGCCCTCGGCGTCGCCGTGCTCGAGCAGGCCGGGCAGGTCGGCGTCCGGTTCCTCGTCTCCGGCAAGACCGGCAGCAGCACGCAGATCGTGCAGTTCGCCGCGAGCATCCCGCTGTCGGTGCTGCTCAACGTGCTCGCCACGGCGCTGCTCACCATCGTGGTCAGCCGCGCCGTCCTCGGCCGCACGGTCACCGCCGCCGACGCCTGGCGCGAGGCCCGCCCCCGGCTGCCCCAGCTGCTCGGCGTCACGCTGCTCGCCACGCTGCTGTCCGCCGGCGTGCTCGTACTCGGCTTCGCACCCCTGTTCCTCTACGGCGGGGGCTCGGTCGGCGCCGCCGCCCTGCTCTCCCTCCTCGGCCTCGCCTCCCTGCCCGTCGCCCTGTGGCTCTGGGTCCGCTACAGCCTGGCCGCGCCCGCCCTGATGCTGGAGAAGCAGGGCGTGATCACCTCCCTCTCCCGCTCCGCCCGCCTGGTGCGCGGCTCCTGGTGGCGCATCCTGGGCGTCAACCTGCTCGCCCAGGTGATGGCCCTGGTCTTCGCCCTGGTCATCGCCATGCCCTTCACCATCGCCGGCATGGCCCTCGGCTACATCGACCTGGAGCAGCAGTCCTCCTTCGACGGGACCATCACCCAGAGCACCGCGACGCTGATCATCACCGCGATCTCCGGGATCATCTCCTCCACCCTCACCATCCCGTTCCTGGGCACCCTCGGCGTCCTGATCTACGTGGACCAGCGCATCCGCCGCGAGGCCCTGGACATCGAGCTCGCACGCGCCGCCGGCCTGCCCGAGTACGGCGGCACCGGCTGGGGCGGCGACCAGCCCCCCGCGGCGGGCTGAGCCGGATGGCCACCTGGGGGGAAGGGCTGATCCTGGCGAGCGGCGCACCGGTCACGCTGCCGCGCGATCCGGCGCGCGACGCCGCCCGCGACGAACTGCTCAACTCGGAGTACCACAAGAACGACCCGTCCGTGCTGGAGCGGGTCCTCGACTGGATCAACGACCACATCACCAGCGCCCTCGACGGCCTCTCCGGCACCGGCACCTCCGGCACCACCGGCCTGGTGTTCTTCGTCATCGTCGCCCTGCTCATCGGCGCCGCCCTCTGGTGGCGCCTCGGCGCCCCCGGCCGCGACGCCCGCACCACGCCGGACGTCTTCGGCACCGCGGGCCCCCGCAGCGCCGAACAGCACCGCACCGAGGCCGCCGCGCACGCCGCCGCCGGGCGCTGGGAGGAGGCCGTCCGCGAGCAGATGCGCGCCCTCGTCCGCTCCCTCGAGGAGCGCACCCTCCTCGACGGCCGCCCCGGCCGCACCGCCGACGAGGCCGCCGCCGAAGCCGGCCGCTCCCTGCCCGAGCACGCCGACGCCCTGGCCGCCGCCGCCCGCGCCTTCGACGACGTCGCCTACGGCGACCGCACCGCCGACCGGGCCGCGTACGAGCTGCTGCACGACCTCGACCGGACGCTGGAACGCACCCGGCCGACGCACGCCACCACCGCGGGAGAGGCCGCATGACGAGCACCGCCCCCGCCCCGGCACCGCCCGAGGAACGGCCCTCCGGCCCCGCACCCACCAGCCTCGCCCCCACCGGCCGCGGCCTGCTGCGCCGCGCCCGCTGGTACCTGGTCTTCCTCGCCGTCCTCCTGGTCGGCGCCGTCGCCCTGGTGTCGATCGGCCAGGACAGCCGGTACCCGCCCATCGACCCGCGCTCCTACGACCGCGACGGCGCCCACGCCGTCTACGCGCTCCTGGAGAAGCAGGGCGTCAAGGTCTCGACCACCAGCGACCCGACCGGCCCGGCGGACGGCAAGGACACCCTCGTCCTGCCCGAGGCCGACCTCATCCCGCCGGCGGGGCTGCGGGCCATCGCCGCGGCCCGGCACGGCCGGCTGGTGCTCATCGCCCCGGGCCCCGCGGCCCTCGACGCCCTGGCCCCCGGCATCCGGATGTCCGACGACCGCGGGGACCTGTCCTACGCCAGGGTCGCCGACAGCACCCCCCGCTGCTCCCTGCCCGAGGCCGTCCGCGCCGGCGACGCCGAGACCGGCGGCGTCCTCTACACCAGCGGCAGCCGCGGCGAGGGCTGCTACAAGCGCGGCTACGGCTACCCGCTGGTCCACCTCCCGCTCGACGGCGACCGCGACGTGATCGTCCTCGGCAGCGGCGTCCTCCTGCAGAACGGCGAGATCGCCACCACCGGCAACGCCTCCCTCGCGCTCGGTCTGCTCGGCTCCCGGCCCAGCCTCGCCTGGCACCTGCCCGACTACAGCCTCCCGGCCCCGGCGACCGTCCACGACAAGACCCTCACCGACTACTTCCCCAAGGGCTGGCACTGGGCCCTCCTCCAGCTCTTCGTCGCCGCCGCCCTGGCCGCGATCTGGCGCGCCCGCCGGCTCGGCCCCGTCGTCAGCGAGGACCTGCCCGTGGTGGTGCGCGCCGCCGAGACCACCGAGGGCCGCGCCCGGCTCTACCGGCGCGCCAAGGCCCGCGGCCGCGCCGCCGAGGCCCTGCGCCGCGCCGCCGCGCACCGCCTCGCCCCCGCCCTGGGCGTCCCGCTCCGGGCCGGGGCACCCGACCCCGACGCGCTCTGCGCGGCCGTCGCCGACCGCCGCCCCGAGCAGCCCCCCGGGGACGTCCGGGCCCTGTTGTACGGCCCGCCCCCCATCGACGACGCCGCACTGCTCCGGCTCGCCGACGACCTCGACGCCCTCGAAAGGCAGGTACGGAACCCGTGACCGACCAGGCAACCGCCCAGCTCCGCTCCGTCCCCGGCACGGACCCCGCCGCCTCCGCCGCCCCGACCCCCGCCTCCGAGGCCCTCGCCTCCCAGGCACCCGTCGACGACCCGCGCGCCGCGCTCACCGCCCTGCGCGCCGAGATCGGCAAGGCCGTCGTCGGCCAGGACGCCGCCGTCACCGGCCTCGTCGTCGCCCTCCTCTGCGGCGGCCACGTGCTGCTCGAAGGCGTCCCCGGCGTCGCCAAGACCCTGCTGATCCGCACCCTCTCCAAGGCCCTCAGCCTGGGGACCAAGCGCATCCAGTTCACCCCCGACCTGATGCCCGGCGACGTCACCGGCTCGCTCGTCTACGACGCCCGCACCGCCGAGTTCTCCTTCCAGCCCGGCCCGGTCTTCACCAACCTGCTGCTGGCCGACGAGATCAACCGCACGCCGCCCAAGACCCAGGCCGCCCTGCTGGAAGCCATGGAGGAGCGGCAGGTCACCGTGGACGGCGAACCGCGCCCGCTGCCCCTGCCCTTCCTCGTCGCCGCCACCCAGAACCCGGTCGAGTACGAGGGCACCTACCCGCTGCCCGAAGCCCAGCTGGACCGCTTCCTGCTCAAGCTGATCCTGCCGCTGCCCGACCGCGACCAGGAGTTCCAGGTCCTCGCCCGGCACGCCTCCGGCTTCGACCCCCGCGACCTCGACGCCGCGGGCGTGCGCCCCGTCGCCGGGCCCGAGCACCTCGCCGCCGCCCGCGCGCAGGTCGCCCGGCTGACCGTCGCCCCCGAGGTCCTCGCGTACATCGTCGACCTCTGCCGGGCCACCCGGCAGTCCCCGTCGCTGTCCATCGGCGTCTCCCCCCGTGGCGCCACCGCCCTGCTCGCCGCCTCGCGCGCCTGGGCCTGGCTCGCCGGACGCGACTACGTCACCCCCGACGACGTCAAGGCGCTCGCCCTGCCGACCCTGCGCCACCGCGTCGCGCTGCGCGCCGAGGCCGAGATGGAGGGCGTCACCGCCGACTCCGTCATCCAGGCCGTGCTCGCGCAGACGCCCGCCCCCCGCTGACCACCCGATCCCCCGCAAGGAGCGCACCCGCATGGCCCTCACCGGGCGAACCGCCCTGCTCGCCGCACTCGGCGCGCTCCTCGTGGGCCTGCTGCTGCCGTCCTGGACGGGGATCGGCCTCGTCACCGGCACCGTCCTGCTCGGCGTCCTCGTCGACCTGGTCCTCGCCGCGCCCGTCCGCACCCTGCGGCTCGGGCGCGGCGGCGACACCACCGTCCGCCTCGGCGAGCCCGCCTCCGTCGAACTGACCGTCACCAACCCCTCCCGGCGCCCGCTGCGGGGCCGCGTCCGCGACGCCTGGGCCCCCTCGGCCTGGCGGCCCGGCACCGACCACGCCGCCTCCCGGCACAGCCTCCACGTCCCCGCCGGCGAGCGCCGCCGGGCGGTCACCCTCCTCACCCCGACCCGGCGCGGCGACCACCACGCCCACAAGGTGACGGTCCGCTCGCTCGGCCCTCTCGGCCTCGCCGGCCGCCAGGGCTCCCACCTGCTGCCCTGGACGGTCCGCGCCCTGCCGCCCTTCACCAGCCGCAAGCACCTGCCCTCCCGGCTCGCCCGGCTGCGCGAACTCGACGGCCGTACCTCGCTGCTGACCCGGGGCCAGGGCACCGAGTTCGACTCGCTGCGCGAGTACCTGCCCGGCGACGACGTCCGCTCCATCGACTGGCGCGCCAGCGCCCGCCGCAACACCGTCGCCGTCCGCACCTGGCGCCCTGAGCGCGACCGGCACATCCTCATCGTCCTCGACACCGGCCGCACCTCCGCCGGCCGCGTCGGCGACGCCCCCCGCCTGGACGCCGCCCTGGACGCCGCGCTGCTGCTCGCCGCCCTGGCCACCCGCGCCGGCGACCGCGTCGACCTGCTCGCCCACGACACCCGCAAGCGCGTCTCCGTCGCGGGCAGCTCCCCCGGCGAGATCCTGCCCGCGTTCACCAACGCGATGGCCCTGCTGGAGCCCGCGCTGCACGAGACGAACATGCGCTCGCTGGTCTCCACCTCCCTCACGATGGCGCCGCACCGCTCACTGGTCGTCCTGCTGACAGGCCTCGACGCCGCGCCCGTCGAGGACGGCCTGCGGCCCCTGCTCCCGCTGCTGACCAAGCGCCACGAGGTCGTCATCGCCTCCGTCGCCGACCCGCAACTGGACGTCCTGGCCGCCGGTCGCGGCACCCTGGACGCCGTCTACGGCGCCGCCGCCGCCGAACAGACCCGCGCCGACCGCCGCGCCACCGCCGACCGCCTCGGCCGCCACGGCGTCACCGTCCTGGACGCCCCGCCCACCCAGATCGCCCCGGCCCTGGCCGACGCCTACCTGGCACTCAAGGCCGCCGGACGCCTCTGAGCCTGCGGGGCTCTGCGGCGGCACGCCACGGCCCCTGAGGAGAACGGCAGTTGGAGCCCGGCGACCCTGTACATAGGGTGCCGACATGATCGAGATTCCAGAGGCGTTCGTACGGACCACCGTCGATCGCGAGCAGGAACCCGGGGCGGCGTGGATCGCCGAACTTCCCGGGATCGTCGACGAGTTGACGCAGACCTGGGGCTGCGAGCCGGACGGCCCGGCGACCCACGGGGGCGTCGGCCTGATCCTCCCGGTGCGGCGTCCCTCGACCGGGCCGGCCGTCCTCAAGGTGTCGTTCCCGCACCCCGGCAACGTCCACGAGCCGGACGCGTACGCGGCCTGGCAGGGGCGCGGCGCCGTCCACCTGTACGAGCGGGACGACGCCCGGTTCGCCATGCTGCTGGAGCGGGCGCACAGCACCAACCTCTCCGAAGTGGCCGACGGCGACGAGCTGGCGAGCGTCGCCGGCCGCCTCAACCACCGGCTCGCCGTCCCCGCACCGGCCGAACTGCCGCGGCTCAGCGACCGGGCCGCCGAGTGGGAGGAGAACCTGCTCATGGACGCCGGGGAGCTGTCGCACACCATGCCGGAGGCCGTGGTCGCCGCAGCACTGGCCACCGTCCGCGAGCTCGGCCGCACCCAACCCGAGACGCTCGTCCACGGGGACCTCCACGCCCGGAACATCCTGCGGGCCGACCGCGAACCCTGGCTCGCCGTCGACCCCAAGGGCTACGTCGGCGACCCGGCCTACGACGGCGGCACACTGCTCAAGTCCCGCGCACTCCACCTCATCGGCGCGGACGACCCCCGGCCGGCGATCCGCCGCATCCTGGCCGTCTTCGCCGAGGCCGCCGAACTCGACCTCGACCGCGTCCGGCGCTGGGCCCAGTTCCACGCGGTCACCGCCGCCTTCTGGGGCCGGCGGCACGGCTTCCGCGTCCTGCGGAGCGGACCGGAGCTCGACCGCCTCAACGTCTTCGCCGACCGGCTGGCCGAATTCCTGGCAGAATTCCCGGCGGAACGGTCGTAGCAGAAATGCGAAAAGCCCCTGATCCGAATGGATCAGGGGCTTTTCAGAAGAATTGTTCGGCGGCGTCCTACTCTCCCACAGGGTCCCCCCTGCAGTACCATCGGCGCTATGAGGCTTAGCTTCCGGGTTCGGAATGTAACCGGGC